>NZ_MJYC01000042.1:0-1634 GCF_001763115.1 Campylobacter sp. BCW_4323
TTTTGAAATTAATTTCATATTATTTATTTTTTAATAATAATATAAAATATAAAAATAAAATAGTGGAATAATAAAATATTTAAACTTAAAGTATAATTAAATACTGATTATTATATAATTATAAAATTTCAATTTAAATTTTATTTTATATAAAAAATTGATTTAATGAGAGTAAAATTGTATGAAATGTTATCTTGTAAAATATAACGAAGATTTAAGTTGTATAAGCGTGAATTTTCACGCTTACTCTAATTCATATTTTTTGATCAAAGTATTGTAAAATCCATTGGTTTTTGTCTCATCTATACCTTTGTCAAAAATTTTTACCAATTCTTTTTGTTTGTTTTTATCAAAAGCAAAGCTAAAGCCTTCTCCACCATCCATTTCTTGGTAAAAACTTACCAATTCTGGATTTTCAGCTAAAAAACCTTTAGCAGTATCTTCATCTGCGATAATAGCATCAATTTTCTTGTTTTTTAGTGCTAAAACAGCAATATTTAAATCTTTATTACTTTGCACTTGTGCATTTTTGATAGCTTTTGCAGTATTTTCTTGTAAAGTTCCTAGTTGAACTCCTATTTTTTTACCTTCTAAATCATTTTTTGTTTGAAGTAAATTGTTACTTTTTAGTTTAAGATAAAGATTTTTACTCATATAGTAAGGTTTAGTAAAATCAACACTCTGTCTTCTTTCATCCGTTGCGCTCATAGCCGAGGCAATCATATCGATTTTACCGGCTTTTAAAGCAGGTATTAACCCATCGAAATTAGTCTCAACCCAAACAATTTTAATACCATTTTTTTTGGCGATCTCTTCTACTAGATCCGTATCAAAACCTGTAAGTTTTGAATTTTCTTTATAGTTAAAAGGTTTATAGTTTGGGGCGGTTCCAACCTTTAATTCTACGCTTGCATTTGTTTCTTTGTTTTTAGAATCATTGCAAGCGTTTAAAAATAAGCCAATCAAGGCAACTAAAACAACACTAAATATTTTTTTCATTTTCTTCCTTTGATATAATAATGTTTTAAAATTATACTTATTTTAAATTTATATTTAATTAAGTCTGATTGCTTTTTACAATGTTTAAAAGTAAGTAATCCTTGATATATTATTTATACAAAATTTCAAAAAACCCACCAAATACTTATATAAATATTTACACAAATATTTATACTATTTAATCCTTTATTTAATCCCCTTTTAAGTTTAATTGGTTATACTTTCATTTCCTTTTTTGAAAAAAGGACTTAAAATCTTTTAAATTATAAAGTTTCACTAACTGAGTAGATTTTATAAATTAACTTTATTTTAGATTTTTTAAGTTTTTAAATTATTTGAGTTTTTAACTTTCTTAATTTTTTAATTTAAAACTAAAAGCTTTTTTATAAATCTTGTTTTTAATTTAAAAACTTTTCTTTTAAAAATGATTTTTTGTTTTGTTCTTTTAAATTAGTATTGTTATTCAAATCTTATTAGTCAATCTTTGAAATCTAAATAAGTGATCGATTGAGCCAGAAAGATTTAGGCATAAGCAATTATGTAAAATCTATTCAATCTAATATTAAAAAGATTAAAAGCTTTCTTTTAATCTTTTATAACTTTTTCTTTGAAGAAAAAGATTAAACTATCTATAA
>NZ_MJYC01000043.1:0-4320 GCF_001763115.1 Campylobacter sp. BCW_4323
TGATAATGGTAAAATTGAAATCATTGCTTCAGCTCAATATGGTGCAAGCAATGCTTTAGGTATATATACAGGGAAAAATGATCACTCTATAAAACCTCTTGTTAATACTCTCTATTTTATTCTTATCTTTTAGAATTAGATGCTAACTATAATAAGGTCAAAGATAAAAGCCTTAGTGAGTGTATAGAGTATCTTAATCATTTTATGAAAAATATTCAAATTTATACAGAAACTTTTGTGTTAAAAAATAATGCTATTAATAATAAAAATTTCGCTCTTAAAAATGGACCTCTTGGACTTTTTAGAAGTTCTCCAGAAAAAATCAATCATTTTGAATATTTTCTTTCATTAATAGCCACCATAATGCAAGAAACAAATGGTATTTTAGAAGAGCTTGGAGATAATTATTATGCAAGCTATAAAGCTCCTACCACTAGTCAAACAAAAATCATAGATTTTATTTTAAAAGTACATGAAAAAGAAAAATATATTTTAATTCTTGATAAAAATGATTTTAATAAATACAGAAAAGATTGTTCCTTTATTAATAATCAAGAAAACTTAGCTCATAAAATTGCCATTGGGGAATTTAGAATTTTCATTGTGGTTTATAAAGATATGAAATGTCTTGAAAATATTAATAATATAACAAAAATATATGGATATAATTCAAAAAGTTATAAAATAAAAGATCAAATTTGGGATGAGCAATATTTAGGTGGAGTTTGTAAAATATCACAAGCTTTTATTTTAATGGAAAAGCTAAAATAGGTATTATTTAGGAAAATTATGATAGGTAAAGACTTTTTATATTCTATTCATAAAGATAAAAAAAGTATTTATTTATTTTGTGAAAATAAAAGCATCATTGATTGTCAAAGTATTTATGATGAACTTTATAAATTAGAAGCAACGACAGATTTTACTTTTGAAGAACTTCAAAACTATCAAGCTTATATCTTCCTAAACTCCACTCTCCTTACAGGCTCAAATGAACTTCCTAACAATCCTTTTTACTTTGGAGAATTAGATCAAGATAATACTATAAAACAAGATACACCCAGTTATTATTTTTCTCCTAAAGATGAAAGCAGTGGTTTAGGAAGACTTAGTATCTTTTATAAAAATGATGAACTTTGCTTGCTTAATTATTCTATTATAGAAAATTCTTTAAATATTAAATTAGAATGTTTAAGCAAACAAAGCTTAGAGTATAAAGACTTAATTTCAAACACTTTAAAAGAACAAAAAACCACACAAGTAGATAAAAAACAAGCTATAGCTAAACTTCATGCTCTTTTAGAAAATCAAAACCTAGAATGTATCCATGGAGGTAAAGTCATACTTAAATCAAACAAAGGAAAAACTTTTAAAGATGATGGTGTGCCTATAATGCTAGAAAGTGATTTATTAAACTCTAGTATAGTAGCTTGTCCTAATACTATAGCAGGTGTAAGTGTTCCTTGTACTAAAGTTGTTAATGTAAAAGGATCCTTATCTCAAAAGAAAGTCAATAATGAATATGTAATCTTACAAGAACTCATCTCAGCTTGTAAAACAGATAAAGGCTTTGCTTTAAAAGTAAGCTTTACTCCTACTAAGTTTAAATTTGATCACAGCTTTGATCCTAAAGAGGGCTTAGGAGAACAAAGTAAAAATCAAATAGAGTTAAAAGAGCCTATAATAAGACTTCATTATAAAAGTGATAGATTTCAAAAAGATAATTTACCTATCTATAATCTTTTAATCAATAATGAAAAAAAAGAACAAGATAAGGCTTTAAATGAATTTAATATAGATTTAAAAGATTTAAAAGATATAGAGGATATAAATATTCTTAATCAATTCAAACAAGACTTTAGTAAAGATTATGAATTTAAAGAATTAAATCTTAGCTTTGATACTAATTTAATCAAACTTTATTTTATTATCCCAAAAAACATTGCTAAAGTTTATAAAAGTGCTTATAAGGAATTTGAAAATAAAGATTTAGGAGTAGGGTATTTTACACAGCTACATGAGTATGATAAAATCATCAAAAATTCCCTAGAAGACAATAAAAAATTAAACGAATATCATTTAACTTTTTTAGCTCCTGCAAAAATGCAAAATTTAAAACTTCAAATCGCACAAGGACTAGATGAAATCTTAGAAGATGAAGATAGAAAACAAGAGCTTTATGTTTGTAAGTTTGTGGTGGTAAATGGGGTTAGTGAAAACAAAATAAAAGCAAAAAATAAAGATGTAAATATAAATAATGGCACAAAATACACAAACACTACAAAAAGCAATAATATAAGTTCTAGTGAAAACAATGCTCAAGAAATCATCCCTGATAATGTTATAAGAATACAAACACAAGATGGCGGTGGGGAGTTTATTGAGATAGTATTTCCTAGTCAATTAGAACTCAATGATAAACCTTTGGAAGATGTGAGTTATACATTTGTTCCGGCTTTAAGAGGGATAAAGCAATTTTTTAAAGATACTGAGTATTTAAAACCCAGAACATTGACTAAAGATGAAGTGTTGCAGATAGTAGATAAACTGCCAAAAAATGTTCGAGATAAACGCAGGAGAATAGTTGAAAATAAAGAGGAATTAGACAAATTATGGAAAAAGTTAACTAAAAATTCTGAAGAGTTTGAAAATAAAGTAGATAAAAAATACGGACAGCCGATTTATATGAGAAAACTAGATGATCAAACTATTATACAATATAAGAAAACTTCTAAAAGCGGGGGTGAGACCATAGAGATAAATTCCAATAAGCCAAGAGGAAATCTTAAAACAATACATATAGAAAATGGGATAAAAAATGAAATATAGGTATATAAAATGGGATGAAAACGAAAAGTGTGCTATTTTTTTTCCTGATATAGATTTTGATATATGGAAAAAAACCCAGCTTTTAGAGAATGATTATGCTAATCCAACTTTAATTATATCATCTCATTTAAAAGATAAGGTCGGTATTTTAGAACTATTTGAATATTATATTTTGCTTATTTGTGGAAAAAGCATGGGTGTCTCAAGGTGGGAATGTAATAATTTAATTTTATTAGATACTTACAGCATCGATAATATTAGCAGTCCATTTTATTTAAATACACCCAAACCTACCTATATAAGTGAATATATTAATGTCTTGGGGCAACTTTTTCTAGCAGGTTATATAGATTTTGGATCTTATTGTGATGAAGATAGAAATAAAATAGATTATCCCTCAAACTTATCTTATTATAAAGAAGATAAATATCAAGCTTGGATATATTTTAGAGATAATTTCTTCTATAAAGAAAGATTTATTAGAGAGTTGGATGATCTCGAGACATTAGATGAGGATGGATGTAGTCTTGTTTTAGGTAATGTTTCTTGGGATACACCACAATATTGGTCACAATACAATATCTGGATAGCAACAACCCCAAAAGGCACAAAATACTTCCAAGAAATCTTAGCTCCTAAATTTTACAACAAATACAAAGATTTAGAAGTAGAGATTGATGATAAGGGTAATGTGCTTAGATGGATAGGAGAGATTAATAGAGACAAAAAATATTAGCAAATAAAAAATGATATAATAATGCTTTATATAAGGAATCTTTTATGTTTATAAGTTCTAAAACAGAGTTAATTCAAACTATTAAAAATTTAACAATCAACAATAAAGAAGTTAAACAGATTGATTTTATCAATACTTTAAAAAAATTAGTCAATCCTTTAGCAGTTATAAGAGATCATTTTGTAACTTATCCTTTTGCAATCAACTCAAAATTCATTAGCTTTGATTTAAAGAAAATTTTTTATGGCATAGATCTTTGCACAGGAGTTTTTGACACTCATTTTTCCTTTCATTATGAAATAGATCAAAAGCTTGAAGAAAATAAAGAATTTCTTTTAAAAAGACTTTTATCTTATTTGATTATTGATGAGAAAAGAAATGCAACTGCTTTAGAGGATATAAAAGAACAAAAATATATTATAGATGATTATACTTTTTATTTTAAAGAGTTAAAATCTTTAGAACTTAAAAAATGCACTATATATCAACTTCCTTGTAATCATCCTTTGTTTAAAGAGTTTAGAAATAAAGAAAAGCAAATTAGTGCTTTTAAAAAGGATGAAGATAGTCCTATTCATGCTTACAATGAAGCTTTACAAATTTTACAAGATTTTGCTAATGGAATTTACAATACAAGTAAAGATAAAACAGGAAGATATATAGAAGATAAAAATAAGGCTAGAAGATTACTAGAAAAACTCAATATCATAGGACAAAACAATCTTAAGGCTATGTATATGGGGATAAATGGAAAT
>NZ_MJYC01000044.1:0-4434 GCF_001763115.1 Campylobacter sp. BCW_4323
TGATAATGGTAAAATTGAAATCATTGCTTCAGCTCAATATGGTGCAAGCAATGCTTTAGGTATATATACAGGGAAAAATGATCACTCTATAAAACCTCTTGTTAATACTCTCTATTTTATTCTTATCTTTTAGAATTAGATGCTAACTATAATAAGGTCAAAGATAAAAGCCTTAGTGAGTGTATAGAGTATCTTAATCATTTTATGAAAAATATTCAAATTTATACAGAAACTTTTGTGTTAAAAAATAATGCTATTAATAATAAAAATTTCGCTCTTAAAAATGGACCTCTTGGACTTTTTAGAAGTTCTCCAGAAAAAATCAATCATTTTGAATATTTTCTTTCATTAATAGCCACCATAATGCAAGAAACAAATGGTATTTTAGAAGAGCTTGGAGATAATTATTATGCAAGCTATAAAGCTCCTACCACTAGTCAAACAAAAATCATAGATTTTATTTTAAAAGTACATGAAAAAGAAAAATATATTTTAATTCTTGATAAAAATGATTTTAATAAATACAGAAAAGATTGTTCCTTTATTAATAATCAAGAAAACTTAGCTCATAAAATTGCCATTGGGGAATTTAGAATTTTCATTGTGGTTTATAAAGATATGAAATGTCTTGAAAATATTAATAATATAACAAAAATATATGGATATAATTCAAAAAGTTATAAAATAAAAGATCAAATTTGGGATGAGCAATATTTAGGTGGAGTTTGTAAAATATCACAAGCTTTTATTTTAATGGAAAAGCTAAAATAGGTATTATTTAGGAAAATTATGATAGGTAAAGACTTTTTATATTCTATTCATAAAGATAAAAAAAGTATTTATTTATTTTGTGAAAATAAAAGCATCATTGATTGTCAAAGTATTTATGATGAACTTTATAAATTAGAAGCAACGACAGATTTTACTTTTGAAGAACTTCAAAACTATCAAGCTTATATCTTCCTAAACTCCACTCTCCTTACAGGCTCAAATGAACTTCCTAACAATCCTTTTTACTTTGGAGAATTAGATCAAGATAATACTATAAAACAAGATACACCCAGTTATTATTTTTCTCCTAAAGATGAAAGCAGTGGTTTAGGAAGACTTAGTATCTTTTATAAAAATGATGAACTTTGCTTGCTTAATTATTCTATTATAGAAAATTCTTTAAATATTAAATTAGAATGTTTAAGCAAACAAAGCTTAGAGTATAAAGACTTAATTTCAAACACTTTAAAAGAACAAAAAACCACACAAGTAGATAAAAAACAAGCTATAGCTAAACTTCATGCTCTTTTAGAAAATCAAAACCTAGAATGTATCCATGGAGGTAAAGTCATACTTAAATCAAACAAAGGAAAAACTTTTAAAGATGATGGTGTGCCTATAATGCTAGAAAGTGATTTATTAAACTCTAGTATAGTAGCTTGTCCTAATACTATAGCAGGTGTAAGTGTTCCTTGTACTAAAGTTGTTAATGTAAAAGGATCCTTATCTCAAAAGAAAGTCAATAATGAATATGTAATCTTACAAGAACTCATCTCAGCTTGTAAAACAGATAAAGGCTTTGCTTTAAAAGTAAGCTTTACTCCTACTAAGTTTAAATTTGATCACAGCTTTGATCCTAAAGAGGGCTTAGGAGAACAAAGTAAAAATCAAATAGAGTTAAAAGAGCCTATAATAAGACTTCATTATAAAAGTGATAGATTTCAAAAAGATAATTTACCTATCTATAATCTTTTAATCAATAATGAAAAAAAAGAACAAGATAAGGCTTTAAATGAATTTAATATAGATTTAAAAGATTTAAAAGATATAGAGGATATAAATATTCTTAATCAATTCAAACAAGACTTTAGTAAAGATTATGAATTTAAAGAATTAAATCTTAGCTTTGATACTAATTTAATCAAACTTTATTTTATTATCCCAAAAAACATTGCTAAAGTTTATAAAAGTGCTTATAAGGAATTTGAAAATAAAGATTTAGGAGTAGGGTATTTTACACAGCTACATGAGTATGATAAAATCATCAAAAATTCCCTAGAAGACAATAAAAAATTAAACGAATATCATTTAACTTTTTTAGCTCCTGCAAAAATGCAAAATTTAAAACTTCAAATCGCACAAGGACTAGATGAAATCTTAGAAGATGAAGATAGAAAACAAGAGCTTTATGTTTGTAAGTTTGTGGTGGTAAATGGGGTTAGTGAAAACAAAATAAAAGCAAAAAATAAAGATGTAAATATAAATAATGGCACAAAATACACAAACACTACAAAAAGCAATAATATAAGTTCTAGTGAAAACAATGCTCAAGAAATCATCCCTGATAATGTTATAAGAATACAAACACAAGATGGCGGTGGGGAGTTTATTGAGATAGTATTTGATGATTTGGAGGAATGGAGAAATAAATCAAGTGGAGCTATAAAGCCTTTATTTACCCCATTAGAAGGTATAGTGGAAGATATTTCAAATTCACTTGAAAATGTCAGCATTATCGGTGATGCCTTAGCAATGCTTGGTGCAGTGAAAAATCCTAAAAATGCAAAAAATATTATTAAGAAAAAATCCAAATATGCCACCAAAAAAGAAGTGATAGAGGTATTAAAAAATAAATACAATCTTAAGACTTCTAAAGAATTAAATAAAATGGGCTATAAACAATTTATCGAAAATAATAATGTCTATATAGTCAAGGATAATAAACAAATAAAAGAGATTTGGGAGGATATTACAAAAGATACGACAATATTGCCAGATGCGGGAAATGGTATAAAAATGAGAAAACTAGATGATGGAACTATTATAAGATTAAGAAAAACATCTGATTCTGGTGGTTCAGCAATAGATATAGGAAATAAAAAACCAAATAATGTAATCCATAATAAGGCAAAAGAAGATGGTGATTGGTAAAGTAATTCATAAATACGGTTCGTTTTTCCCTGATTTTGATGAGATATTTTACAATTTAGGTTATGATGGTATTTGTTTTGATGAAAAATCAGATATAAAGCTTTTTCTACAAATTCCAAACCTTAAGAAAACAGATATTTTAGAATATTTTGAAGATCATTTTTTAGGATCAATTTTTGAGGATGCATGCGAATTTAATGACTTGGATTGTCCTTTGTTTTACACAGAAGATGAAAACTTAAAAAATTCCATAAAACCAAATTACAATAGTGAGTATGTAAGTATTATAGGGCAACTATTCTTAGCAGGATATATAGACTTTGGGATTACTCCAAGATCGGAAGATAAATATACAAGAACAGACTATCCTACTAATTTATCTTATTATAAAGAAGATAAATATCAAGCTTGGATATATTTTAGAGATAATTTCTTTTATACTAATGCATTTTTAAAAGGGTATTATGACGATATTTTAATCTATAAAGGCAAAGAATATACAGCAAATACTCTACCCAAACTTAAAAAAGGAGAAACGATCCATAGTACAATGCATAGTGCTGCTTCTTGGGATATGCCAAGATATTGGAGTGGGTATAATATATGGGTAACAAGAACTCAAAAAGGCACAAAATATCTCCGTGAGATTTTAGAACCTAGAGTTTACAACAAATACAAAGATTTAGAAGTAGAGATTGATGATAAGGGTAATGTGCTTAGATGGATAGGAGAGATTAATAGAGACAAAAAATATTAGCAAATAAAAAATGATATAATAATGCTTTATATAAGGAATCTTTTATGTTTATAAGTTCTAAAACAGAGTTAATTCAAACTATTAAAAATTTAACAATCAACAATAAAGAAGTTAAACAGATTGATTTTATCAATACTTTAAAAAAATTAGTCAATCCTTTAGCAGTTATAAGAGATCATTTTGTAACTTATCCTTTTGCAATCAACTCAAAATTCATTAGCTTTGATTTAAAGAAAATTTTTTATGGCATAGATCTTTGCACAGGAGTTTTTGACACTCATTTTTCCTTTCATTATGAAATAGATCAAAAGCTTGAAGAAAATAAAGAATTTCTTTTAAAAAGACTTTTATCTTATTTGATTATTGATGAGAAAAGAAATGCAACTGCTTTAGAGGATATAAAAGAACAAAAATATATTATAGATGATTATACTTTTTATTTTAAAGAGTTAAAATCTTTAGAACTTAAAAAATGCACTATATATCAACTTCCTTGTAATCATCCTTTGTTTAAAGAGTTTAGAAATAAAGAAAAGCAAATTAGTGCTTTTAAAAAGGATGAAGATAGTCCTATTCATGCTTACAATGAAGCTTTACAAATTTTACAAGATTTTGCTAATGGAATTTACAATACAAGTAAAGATAAAACAGGAAGATATATAGAAGATAAAAATAAGGCTAGAAGATTACTAGAAAAACTCAATATCATAGGACAAAACAATCTTAAGGCTATGTATATGGGGATAAATGGAAAT
>NZ_MJYC01000045.1:0-2915 GCF_001763115.1 Campylobacter sp. BCW_4323
AAATACTATCTCAATAAACTCCCCACCGCCATCTTGTGTTTGTATTCTTATAACATTATCAGGGATGATTTCTTGAGCATTGTTTTCACTAGAACTTATATTATTGCTTTTTGTAGTGTTTGTGTATTTTGTGCCATTATTTATATTTACATCTTTATTTTTTGCTTTTATTTTGTTTTCACTAACCCCATTTACCACCACAAACTTACAAACATAAAGCTCTTGTTTTCTATCTTCATCTTCTAAGATTTCATCTAGTCCTTGTGCGATTTGAAGTTTTAAATTTTGCATTTTTGCAGGAGCTAAAAAAGTTAAATGATATTCGTTTAATTTTTTATTGTCTTCTAGGGAATTTTTGATGATTTTATCATACTCATGTAGCTGTGTAAAATACCCTACTCCTAAATCTTTATTTTCAAATTCCTTATAAGCACTTTTATAAACTTTAGCAATGTTTTTTGGGATAATAAAATAAAGTTTGATTAAATTAGTATCAAAGCTAAGATTTAATTCTTTAAATTCATAATCTTTACTAAAGTCTTGTTTGAATTGATTAAGAATATTTATATCCTCTATATCTTTTAAATCTTTTAAATCTATATTAAATTCATTTAAAGCCTTATCTTGTTCTTTTTTTTCATTATTGATTAAAAGATTATAGATAGGTAAATTATCTTTTTGAAATCTATCACTTTTATAATGAAGTCTTATTATAGGCTCTTTTAACTCTATTTGATTTTTACTTTGTTCTCCTAAGCCCTCTTTAGGATCAAAGCTGTGATCAAATTTAAACTTAGTAGGAGTAAAGCTTACTTTTAAAGCAAAGCCTTTATCTGTTTTACAAGCTGAGATGAGTTCTTGTAAGATTACATATTCATTATTGACTTTCTTTTGAGATAAGGATCCTTTTACATTAACAACTTTAGTACAAGGAACACTTACACCTGCTATAGTATTAGGACAAGCTACTATACTAGAGTTTAATAAATCACTTTCTAGCATTATAGGCACACCATCATCTTTAAAAGTTTTTCCTTTGTTTGATTTAAGTATGACTTTACCTCCATGGATACATTCTAGGTTTTGATTTTCTAAAAGAGCATGAAGTTTAGCTATAGCTTGTTTTTTATCTACTTGTGTGGTTTTTTGTTCTTTTAAAGTGTTTGAAATTAAGTCTTTATACTCTAAGCTTTGTTTGCTTAAACATTCTAATTTAATATTTAAAGAATTTTCTATAATAGAATAATTAAGCAAGCAAAGTTCATCATTTTTATAAAAGATACTAAGTCTTCCTAAACCACTGCTTTCATCTTTAGGAGAAAAATAATAACTGGGTGTATCTTGTTTTATAGTATTATCTTGATCTAATTCTCCAAAGTAAAAAGGATTGTTAGGAAGTTCATTTGAGCCTGTAAGGAGAGTGGAGTTTAGGAAGATATAAGCTTGATAGTTTTGAAGTTCTTCAAAAGTAAAATCTGTCGTTGCTTCTAATTTATAAAGTTCATCATAAATACTTTGACAATCAATGATGCTTTTATTTTCACAAAATAAATAAATACTTTTTTTATCTTTATGAATAGAATATAAAAAGTCTTTACCTATCATAATTTTCCTAAATAATACCTATTTTAGCTTTTCCATTAAAATAAAAGCTTGTGATATTTTACAAACTCCACCTAAATATTGCTCATCCCAAATTTGATCTTTTATTTTATAACTTTTTGAATTATATCCATATATTTTTGTTATATTATTAATATTTTCAAGACATTTCATATCTTTATAAACCACAATGAAAATTCTAAATTCCCCAATGGCAATTTTATGAGCTAAGTTTTCTTGATTATTAATAAAGGAACAATCTTTTCTGTATTTATTAAAATCATTTTTATCAAGAATTAAAATATATTTTTCTTTTTCATGTACTTTTAAAATAAAATCTATGATTTTTGTTTGACTAGTGGTAGGAGCTTTATAGCTTGCATAATAATTATCTCCAAGCTCTTCTAAAATACCATTTGTTTCTTGCATTATGGTGGCTATTAATGAAAGAAAATATTCAAAATGATTGATTTTTTCTGGAGAACTTCTAAAAAGTCCAAGAGGTCCATTTTTAAGAGCGAAATTTTTATTATTAATAGCATTATTTTTTAACACAAAAGTTTCTGTATAAATTTGAATATTTTTCATAAAATGATTAAGATACTCTATACACTCACTAAGGCTTTTATCTTTGACCTTATTATAGTTAGCATCTAATTCTAAAAGATAAGAATAAAATAGAGAGTATTAACAAGAGGTTTTATAGAGTGATCATTTTTCCCTGTATATATACCTAAAGCATTGCTTGCACCATATTGAGCTGAAGCAATGATTTCAATTTTACCATTATCATAAATATGAGTGATTTTTTCTGAAACATCTATAGTGTATTTTCCTAAAAGATCTTGCATAATTTTTATAGTATTAGGGTTGATAGCTATATTAGGAAAATTCCAACCATAAACACTAGGGGCATTAAAGGTATAAATTTCATTAGGGCTAAAAGATAGTTTATCTTTATATTTAATATCGCAATATATCAAAGCCATTTGAGCTAAATACCCACCCAATGAATGTCCTACAAATATAATTCTTTTGTGTTTGTTTTTGATTATTTTATTTACTTGTTCTAAAAATTCTAAAAGAAAAGAAGATTAGATATTGCCATTAAGGGATAGAGTTATGTCTTGAACTATATCTTGAATCGAGCTAATAAAATTATCAGTTTCAGTTCCCCTAAACCCTACTATAAATTCATCTTTTTGTTTATCGTAAAACAAAGTAGCACTAAAGCCACTTGTAGTGTTAGGCTGATGAAATTGAACCTCATATCTTTGAATGAAATTTTTAGTCTGTAATTCTCCAAATTCTCC
>NZ_MJYC01000046.1:0-3327 GCF_001763115.1 Campylobacter sp. BCW_4323
TTTAACACCAATTTATATGGCACAGCTAAACAAAGAATTCAAAATCAGCTTTGTTATAAATTAGGTCAAACTATGATTATTAATTCTAAAAGTATTATTGGTATTCTATTCATGCCAATATATTTGTTATCAGTATTTTTAAATTATAAACAAGATCAAAAAATATATTATCAAAAAATAAAAAAAGATCCAACTTTAAAATTACCCCCTTTAGAAAATTATCCAGATTACCAAGAAGCTTTAAAGTATAAAGAACACTTATCTTATAAACTAGGAAAAATTTTATTAGAATCTTTTAAAACTTGGCATAAAGGTGGTTTGTTTAAATTTCCTTTTTTAGCTAAGGGAGTGAAAAAAAGGAGTAAAGTTACTCTTACGAGTAAAGAATGTAATTTAGAAGAGGATGAATTTTTTTTTAAAGAAAGACATAAGGTAATTTTTAATTATATACCAGATTTTAAACATCCACAAACCTTTAATGAAAAATTAGTTTTTAGAATGCTTTATGATAGAAGTCCTTTATATACTTTTTTAGCAGATAAATTAAAGATGAGAATTTTTGTTCAACAAATTTTATCTCAATTTGATGAGGGTAATATTTTTGATAATGATTCAGTTCTTTTTCAAGATATAGATAAGATACAAGAACAAATTTTAAATACAAATATTTGTGAATATTTGCCAAAACTATATGCCATATATGATGATATTTATGATATTGATTTTGACATTCTTCCAGAATCATTTGTGTTAAAAACTAACCATGATTGCGGAGGTTATGTTATCGTAGAAGATAAAATAAAATTTTTAAGAGATATAGATTTATTTTCTAGCAGCATGCAAAAATTGCATAATCATTTGCATAGTAATTACTATTATTTATCTAGAGAATGGCATTATAAGGATATTAAACCAAAAATTTTTGCAGAAGAATTATTGATAGATAAAAATGGTAAATTGGCAGATACTTATAAGTTTCATATTTTTGATCATAAAAATCTTAATAATAATTATATTCAAGTAACAACCGATAGGTTTAATAACTATCAACGTTTCATAATGGATAGTAATTGGAATATAGCACCTTTTAATTTTACCTATGAAGTTTCTAAAGATAAGCTGCCAAATAGACCTTCAGAATTTGAGAAAATGTTTGAAATTTCTCTCAAGCTATCAAAAATGTTTGATTATGTTAGAGTGGATTTGTATTGTATTGATAATAGAATTTATATTGGTGAATTGACTTTTACACATGGTGCCGCTGGGGAGAAATTAAATCCTAATTGTTGGGATAAAAAACTTGGAAAATTATGGAATATAAGGAAGTTGTCAGATGTTGCCAAATAAAAATATACAAAATCTTAAGCCCTACATGTCTATCCCTCATGATATATGGAATTTTAAAAATTATGATAATGTTTTAAAATTAGATTGGAATGAAGCAACTATAAATCCTTCTCCAAAAGTTTTCGAACATATTTATCAATTTTTAAATAGCGGTAAATTAAATTGGTATCCTAATACTAAAAATATAGAACTTCTAAGAGCTTTATCTTTATATACAAAACAAGATAGTGAAGATTATATAGAAATCTTTGGAAGTTCCGATGCAGCTCATGAAAATATTATAGACGTATTTTTGGAAAAAAATTCTATCGTCTGTATTATATCTCCAACATATGATAATTTTAGGGCTAGGGCTAATGGGGTAGGTATAAAAACTATTAATTTTATGTTAGATAAAAATTTTGAATTAGATTTTGATGAATTAAATAACTTTTTAAAACAAAAAAAAGTTGATTTTTTATATATTTGCAATCCAAACAATCCAACAGGAGTATGTTATGATAACAATAAACTTGAACAGCTTATTATTAATAATCCAAAAGTAATGTTTTTAGTAGATGAAGCTTATTATGAATTTTGCAAAAAATCTGTTCAAAATCTTGTAAAAAATTGCAAGAATTTAATTATAACTAGAACTTTTTCCAAAGCTTTTGCTTTGGCTAGCTTTAGAATAGGGTATGTAATTTCACATGTTGACAATATTAAATCAATAAATAAACTTAGAAATTCTAAAAATATTTCTATGTTATCTCAAATAGCTGCTTTAGCAGCTTTAAAAGATGTGGAATATGTTGATAAATTTGTCGAACAGGTTGCTACTTCTAGAAAATTATTTTTAAAAGATATTAAGGCTTTTGATATTAGAGCATGTGAGCAAACAGAAACAAATTTTGTTTTATTAAGTATGAAAAATATGCAAGAAGTTATTAATTATCTTAAGCAAAATAAAATTTTTATAAGAAATTATAATCATATTATTCCAGGATACTGTAGAATAACAATAGGAACTGTAGAGCAAATGAGATATTTACTTGATAAGTTAAAGGAATTTTATGAGCGGTAAGATATTTGCACTTTTTGATTTTTGCGAAACAATAACAAATTTTCAAACCTTAGAGAAATTTTTACCCTTGGTAGCACAGAAAAATCCTTATTATACTCATAAAGCGAATGCTGAAAGAAGAGAAAAATTTGATAAATTGGGTTTAATATATCCTAGATATGAGGCTTTAATTGATTGCCCCGTAGATATTGTTAGAAATACAGCAAAGGAATTTTTATATAATCATATAATAAATAATATAAATAAAAATGTTATAAATAAATTATTTTGGCACCAAGATCAAGGACATGTGGTAGCTATAGTTTCTGGTGGATTTGAAATTTATATAAGAGAATTTGCTAAAATTTATGGTATAGAGCATATAGTAGCTATCGATTTGGAAAATTCTGATGATAAATTTACAGGCAATATACACGGTATTCATACGATGCAAGAAAGAAAATTATATAAACTTTCAAATATGTTTAATATAAAAGAATTTGATTTAAAGAATTCTTATGCATATAGCGATTGTGTTAGTGATATACCTTTGCTTTCATTTGTTGGACATCCTAATGTTATTGAATGTGGAAAAGATTTGAAATGGGCTAAATTGCTAAATTTTAATATTTTAAGAAACTAAGGAAAAAACAATGAAAACCGTAGGTGTAGTTATCCCAATCTATAATGTGGAAAAATATTTAAAAGAATGTTTAGATAGTGTTGTTAATCAAACTTATAAAAATTTACAAGTTGTACTTGTAAATGATGGAAGTACTGATGAAAACTCACTCAATATAGCAAAAGAATATACTTTAAAAGATGAAAGATTTATACTTTTTGATAAGGAAAACGGGGGACAAAGTACAGCAAGAAATGTTGGCATAGAATTCTTTAGTAAAGAATATGATTTTAAAAATATTACCCAAGAATTAAAA
>NZ_MJYC01000047.1:0-80749 GCF_001763115.1 Campylobacter sp. BCW_4323
TTTAACACCAATTTATATGGCACAGCTAAACAAAGAATTCAAAATCAGCTTTGTTATAAATTAGGTCAAACTATGATTATTAATTCTAAAAGTATTATTGGTATTCTATTCATGCCAATATATTTGTTATCAGTATTTTTAAATTATAAACAAGATCAAAAAATATATTATCAAAAAATAAAAAAAGATCCAACTTTAAAATTACCCCCTTTAGAAAATTATCCAGATTACCAAGAAGCTTTAAAGTATAAAGAACACTTATCTTATAAACTAGGAAAAATTTTATTAGAATCTTTTAAAACTTGGCATAAAGGTGGTTTGTTTAAATTTCCTTTTTTAGCTAAGGGAGTGAAAAAATATGCATAATCCAAATTCAGCTACAGAAAGAATAAAAAATCATCTTGCTTACAAACTAGGTCAAGCTATGATTGATTTTACAAACAGTAGTAGCGGGGGGGGGTATATAGCATTATTTAAAAAACTTTATAAAATTAAAAAACAACACAAAAAAGAACAAAAAATTTATCAACAAACCATACAAGTTTTTCCCCAACTCAAATATCCAAGTTTAGAAGCATGTAGTGATTATGAGCAAGCTTTAAAATATAAATTTCATTTGTCTTATATGCTAGGTGAAGTTTTAATCAAAGCTTATCAAACTTGGTATAAAGGCGGTGGATTTAAATTAAAAAATAATATTAAAAAAGTAAATAGAGAATTTAAAGTTTTTAGAGAATTTGATCAGTTTAACTCTAGCATCCTTGAAGGTTTGATAGATAATAAACAATTATTTTTAAAAGAATTTTCAAGAATAAAAAATATATTAAAAATTCATCAAGATTATAAAGCAATATTAGATAATATCTTTCACAATTTTAATTATTTTATGCAAAATTTTGATCTTATAGAAGAATGGTTATTATCAGATGATTTCAAAGAAAGATACAAAAAAGAAAACCATCCTTATCCTTCATTACTTGATCCTAAGAAATTAAATGATAAAAATGAAAAAATCAATTATCATAACATACCGGCTGAACTTGCTTGGGAGATGAATTTGCCTTTACCTGATAATTTTAAATTTTTATTTTGGGGTTCCCATGGTGTTGGCAATATGGGATTTCATAGATTTTTAGATAAATCCGGACTTGTTTCTTTATTTTGTTTGGATGATAACAATTCCAAACTTAATTACTGCCATTTTTTTAAAAACTTATTAAATAGTTATCAAAATTTTTATCTAAGTATTATTAATTTATGCGAGGATGAAAATGCCTCAAAGTATTACTCTCTTATTCCACCATGTAGAAGTATTTGTCTTGTAAGGGATCCTATTTCTTCTTTAAGATCTCATGTTGGAGGTAAAAGACATGGCATTAATTATTTAAATGTTGTAGATTTTGGCACTAATATTGAATGCGTTATGAGCAACAGGATTGGATATGCTAATATTGGATTTAATTCGGATTTTCCCTGTATTGATATTTCAGAAGCATTTATTGATAACAAATTTATGTGTTTTCATGATTCTTTATTATGGAAATTTTTAAAACAAGATAAAATTTATTTTTTAGATACAAATGCAATTTTGGGTAACAAATGTTTTGAAAGCATTAAACTAATCTCTGAATATTTTAATTTTAATCCACCAAAATATAGTGATATGAAATTCTATGAAGGAAAAATTTCTGAATATGTTTGTTTGTTGCCTATTAATATTGAATTAAATAATTTTTTTCAAATTCAACAAAGTGTTGTTGTAACAATTACAAATATATATTTTGTTAATAGCAGTCAAGATATTATTTTAGAAAATATATTCAATATAGTTAATCCATTTATATTGACTATTAATAGGGGAAGTTATGATTTGTTTATGCGGTATATGGGAAATATGCATTATTTAAAAACATTAAATTTTTATTTAAATAAAATAATTGAAGCTATTGTTAAACAGAAAAACATTGAAGATTGTAAAAAGTTTTCAGAGAAAGACTTATTGGGTTATTTTAGAAATAATGATGTCTTGAGAAGAAAGTTTAAGCAAAGGCTTGATGATGATCATCTTCCTTGTATCAAACAATATCGTCCAGATATAGTAGCATCATGGAAATACTATCAAGAATTTGAAAAAATGTGTAAGGAGTTGGATGGTGATATTTAGAAAAAAGGTTTTTTAAATTAATAAAAAAAGATATAATTATGTTTTAATTTAGAGAAAGGAATCGATATGAAACAAGGGGATTTTACAGAAGTTGCAAAACATTATCACAATAGACCTGCTTATAGTCTGTTTTTACTTGAAAAACTTGTAGCTTGTATCAATGATAAAAATAAAAATTTAAAAGATTTAAATATTGTTGAAGTAGGAGCTGGAACTGGAAAACTTACTAAGATGTTAGGAGAAATGTTTGGATGTCAAATTAGTGCTGTGGAACCAAACGATAATATGCGTGAAGAAGGACAAAAATTTACACAAAATTTATCAAATATTTCTTGGCATAAAGGGAGTGGTGAGGAAACCTGCATGAGTAATAATCAAGCTGATTGGGTCATCATGGCTAGTTCTTTTCATTGGACAGATCCTAAAAAATCTCTCCCAGAATTTAATCGTATATTGATAGGGGGGGGGTATTTCACTGCGATTTGGAATCCTCGCCATATTGTAGAGGGTTCGGTTTTTGATGAAATCGAAAAGGAAATTAAACATATTGTTCCAGAGCTTGCTCGTGTAAGTAGCGGCACTCAAAATGTTAAAAAATGGGAAGAAATTCTTGTTTCAACAGGAGATTTCACAGACTGCTTTTTTATGGAGTGTGACTATAAAGAGTTTTGGGATAAAGAGCGTTATCTTGGAGCTTGGCATTCTGTAAATGATATACAAGCACAAGCAGGTGAAAAAAGATGGAAGGAAATTTTAGAGATGATAGAAGCTAAAATTTCTCATATGCAAAGTATAGAGATTCCTTATAAAATAAGAGCATGGACAGCTAGAAAAGCATAAAATACCTCCTTTTTTCATCAAGCTTGTCGAAGATGAAAAAAGGAAATAAAATGCAAAAACTAGTAGAACAAGCGTGGGATTATACCAAGCATGCTAAATTTTATAGCTATAGACCAAATTATGCTCCAAAAACTATAGATATGCTAATTAGTCTTATTGGAAAAAAAGATATCAAGGTGGCTGATATCGGTGCAGGAACTGGAAATCTAAGCATTATGCTTTTAGAAAGAGGATGTAAGGTAGTATCTGTAGAACCAAATGATGCGATGCGTGAGATTGGGATAGAAAGAACTAAAGGTGAGAAGATTGACTGGGTTAGAGCAACAGGCTTAAACTCAACACTTCAAAATAGTGAATTTGATTGGGTGACTTTTGGTAGTAGTTTTAATGTAATGGATAGAAATGAAGCCTTAGAAGAAGCGCATCGCTTATTAAAATCAGAGGGATATTTTTCTTGTATGTGGAATCACAGGGATTTAAACGATCCTGTGCAAAAAATAGCTGAAGATACTATTGTAGAATTTGTACCAAATTATACAAGGGGAACAAGAAGAGAAGATCAAAGACCAATTATAGAGAGTCGAAAGGATCTTTTTGATAATATTGTTTATATTGAAGAGGATTTTTATTTTCATCAAAGCATTGAAAATTATATTAATGCATGGAAAAGTGTTAAAAATCCTTACTGGGATTTGGAGACTGATGAAGGAAATGAATTGTTTAATAAAATTAGTGATAAAATTTCACAAAGACTTCCTAAGGAATTTAGCATAAAATATACCACTCGTTGTTGGAGTGCTAAAAAAATATAAAACTAAGGAAAAACATGGCGGAGTTAAATTTTAAAACCAAAGCACAAAATTTAAAAAATTTACAAACAAAATTAAAAAAAGCAAAAGTTCTACCTTTGGTTTTAACTTCGCTTGAAGAATTAATATCAAATGAAGATAAAGTTTTACAGGATATTCAAACTTTAAAGACTAATAGACTCATTATAAGAAGTTCTTCTTTAAGTGAAGATAGTATGAAAAACTCCAATGCAGGTGCTTTTCTTTCTTTGGTAAATATTAAAGCCGATTCTAAAGATGAGTTGTTAAAAGCTTTATATAAAGTTGCCAATTCTATGCCATCAAAAAGCGATGAAATTTTAGTTCAACCTATGCTTGAAAACATTACTCTTTGTGGTGTTGGTTTTAGTGTTGATAAGGATAATTTTTCCCCTTATTTTTGTCTTCAGTATGATGAAAATGGTTCAAATAGCTCTATTACAGATGGAAGCAGTAAGAGTGCAAAAACTTACTATCATTACAGAGATTATTTAGAATTTAAAGATATTAGACTTCAAAAAATTATAGAACTTATAAAAGAATTAGAAGTTTTATATGACTGTTGTTTTTTAGATGTTGAATTTGCATTTGCTATTCAAGATGATGAGGAAGAACTTTTTTGCTTGCAAGTGCGTCCTTTGGTTATGTATGAAAAAAATAATTTATTTCATTCTTTACCAAAAGAAGCTTTATATAGATTTTATAAACGTTTTGAGTCTTTAAAAGAATCAAGATCTAGAGTTTTGGGAGATAAAGCCATTTTTGGGGTAATGCCTGATTGGAATCCAGCTGAAATCATAGGGTTAAGGCCTAAGCGTTTAGCTTTTAGTTTATATAAAGAAATCATTACGGATAATATCTGGGCGTATCAAAGAGATAATTATGGTTATAGAGATTTAAGATCCCATCCTTTAATCCATTCTTTTTTAGGCATTCCTTATGTGGATGTAAGATTATCTTTTAATTCTTTTATACCAAAAAAATTAGATGAAAATATTGCGCACAAACTTGTTAATTTTTATTTAGATAAACTTGATAAAAATCATGAATTGCATGATAAGATCGAATTTAATATTGTTTATTCTTGCTATGATTTTAATAGTTCTAAAAAATTAGAAGAACTTTTAAATCATGGTTTTAATGAAAATGAAATCAAAAGATTAGAATTTTCATTATTAGAACTTACAAATAAGATTATTAATCCTAGATCAGGGCTTTATTTAAAAGACATACAAAAAGTTTATAAGCTAAAAGAAAGATACGATAGCATTATTAATTCTAATTTTTCTTTAATTGATAAAATTTATTGGCTTATTGAAGAATGCAAGCGTTATGGAACTTTGCCTTTTGCGGGAGTAGCTAGGGCTGCATTTGTAGCAATGCAACTTTTAAATTCTTTAGTTGAGATTGATTTTATAACTAAAGAGGAAAAAGATGATTTTTTAAATTCGCTCAATACAGTGAGTAAAAATTTAAGCAAACAAACAAACCATCTTAACTTTCACACTAAAGATCAATTTTTGAAAGATTTTGGACATTTAAGAGCAGGAACTTATAATATTTTATCTCCAAGATATGATGAAGATTTTGAACTTTATTTTGATGTAGATCAAAAAGATAGTAAAGTTTATTTACAAGATAAAGCTTTTGTTTTTTCAGAAGAAAAGACAAAAGCTTTAAATGCTTTACTTAGAGAACATGGACTAGAGATTAATGCTTGTGAATTTTTTGATTTTTTAAAGCAGGCTATCGAGGGTAGAGAGCTTGTTAAATTTGAATTCACTAGATTGCTTTCTAAAGCTATAGTTTATATAGAAGAATTAGGCAAGCATTATGGTATTGAAAAAGAAGATTTAGCTCATCTTGACATAAAAAGCATTTTAAATCTTTATTCTAGTCTTTATTCTGTAAATCCAAAAGAGCAGTTTGTAAAAGAAATTAATCGCAATAAAAAAGAATATGAACTTACACAAGCTATAAAACTTCCTTCTTTACTTTGTAATGCTGATGAAATTTTTTCTTTTTATAATCATAGCATTATTCCAAATTTCATCACACAAAAGAGCATCACTGCATTTACGGCGAAAGAAAATGATAAAGATTTAGAAGGAAAGATTGTTTTAATTTATGCAGCAGATCCTGGGTATGATTATTTATTTACAAAAAATATAGCAGGACTGATTACATGTTATGGGGGTGCTAATTCACATATGGCTATCCGTGCTTCAGAACTTGGAATGCCTGCTGTTATAGGAGTTGGAGAAGAAAATTTTGAAAAATATTTAAAAGCTAAAAAAATCAATATAGAATGTGAAAGTGAGCAAATATTTTGTTTATAGGTATTACTCAAAGACTTATTTGTAATGAAAATTATTATGAAGAAAGAGAATGTTTGGCTTTGGATTGGGGAAAATTATTTAATAAAGATTTATTTAAAAATTTTACTCCTCTTCCTCTTAGCTATGAAATAGATTTTTCTCATTATAAACATCTAGTAAAAGCTGTGATATTAAGCGGTGGCAATGATTTAAGTTTTTATAGTCCTAATGTTTTATCTAAAAAGAGAGATTTATATGAAAAGCAGGTTATAGAAATTTGTTTAAAACAAAAAATACCACTTTTAGGAATTTGCAGAGGAGCTCAGATGATAGCTCATTATTTTAACAGTCATATAAGTCCTTGTAAAAATCATATAGGCAAACATGAAGTATTTTTCTCAAAAGAAAAATTTATAAGCAATTCTTTTCATAATTTTGCTATTGAAAAATTAGGTGAAGATCTCGTAGAACTTTGCTTAGCAAAAGATAATACTATAGAAGCTTTTAAACATAAGTATGAAAATATTTTTGGTATAATGTGGCATATTGAAAGAGAAAATGGGCTTAATAATATTCAAATTTTAAAAGAGTGGTTTAGTTTAATCAAGGAATAATATGAATGCAATTATCTTAGCAGCAGGTTTTGGATCAAGACTGATGCCTTTAACAAAAGATCAACCAAAGTGTATGGTTGAGTATAAGAATAAAAAAATAATAGATTATGAAATCGAAGCTTTAAAATCAGCAGGTATAAATGAAATAGCTGTTGTGGGTGGATATTTAAACGATGTGCTAAAAAATTATCTTAATAAATATGATATTGAGCATTTTTTTATTAATTCAAAATATGATAAAACCAATATGGTTCATACTTTTTTTTGCGCTAAAGATTTTATGTTAAAATGCATCGAAGAAAAACAAGATTTGATTATTTCTTATGCAGATATTGTTTATTTTCAAGATTGCGTGCAAAAGCTTATAAATGCCAAAGAAGAACTTGCTATAGTAGTTGATAAGTCTTGGCGTAAGCTTTGGAGTAAACGCTTTGCAAATCCTTTAGAAGATGCTGAAACATTAAAGATGATAAATGGTTATATTATAGAACTTGGAAAAAAAGCTAATGCCTATGATGGGATAGAAGCTCAATATATAGGACTTTTTAAATTTTCTTATCAATTTCTTTCTGAAGTTATTGCTTTTTATGAAATGCTTGACCGAGATATTTTATATGATAATAAAAATTTTGAAAATATGTATATGACAAGTTTTTTGCAAGCTTTAATTGAAAAATACAATAATGCAAAAGCAGTGGAAATTGATGGCAATTGGTGTGAAATTGATTTTATGAGTGATTTAGAGGTGCAAATTGATGAATAGTCCTTATATTATTTGGCTTACTGGTTTAGCTGGAAGCGGAAAAACAACTATAGGTCAAGCTTTGTATGAAAAATTAAAACTAAAATATAAAAATCTTATTTATCTCGATGGAGATGAGTTAAGGGAAATATTGGGACATTATGCATATGATAGACAAGGTCGCATAGATATGGCTTTGACAAGAGCTAAATTTGCAAAATTTTTAAACGATCAAGGTATGATAGTTATTGTCACTACGATTTCAATGTTTAATGAGATTTATGATTACAATAGAAAGCAATTAAAAAATTATTATGAAATTTATATAGAATGCGATATGCATGAATTAATGCAAAGAGATCAAAAAGGACTTTATACTAAGGCTTTAAATAAAGAAATTGATAATGTAGTTGGTGTTGATATAGAATTTGATAAACCAGAGGCTGATTTAGTGATCAATAATTCTTGTCGAAATAATTTAGAAGAAAAAGTTGAGCTTATAATAAAGAAATTGGCATTGTGAAGTATTACTCAACATCAAAAAAACTTATCGCTAATGCTAGGAATTTTTATACCATTTTTTTATATAAGAGAAATTTAAAAATCAACAAAGATAATCTTTTCTTTGGCTGGGGACGCAAAAAATCAGGTTTAAAAGCTATGAATTTAGCTAAAAAATATAATACTAAATTCATACTTTTAGAAGATGGATTTATCCGCTCATTAAACCTAGGGGTTGAAAATAGCCCAAGTTTTTCTATGGTTAAAGATGATATAGGCATTTATTATGATGGAACAATGCCTTCAAAGCTTGAAAATCTTTTAAATACTTATGAATTTAAAGATGAAGAAATCAAACAAGCTAAAAAAGCTATAGAGCTTATCAAAAAATATAAAATTAGCAAGTATAATAACAATCTTGATATTCCAGATGATTATTTTCAAAAAGATGAAAAACGCGTTTTAATCATCACTCAAACAGCCAATGATGCCTCTCTTGAATTTGGTTTTGCTAAAGATTTTAAAACTGTCGATATGATAAAAGATGCCATAAAAGAAAATCCTGATTCTAAAATTTATATAAAAATCCATCCTGATGTTTTAAGCGGTAAAAAACAAAGTGATTTAGTTATAAATTCCTTACCTAAAGAATGTATTTTAATCACTGAAAATTTTAATCCCATAGCCTTGCTTGAGTTTTTTGATAAGGTTTATACCAAAACTTCTGGTATGGGTTTTGAAGCTTTGATACAAGAATGTGAGTGTGTTTGTTATGGCATGCCATTTTATGCAGGTTGGGGTCTAACAAAAGATAAATTAGAGTGTAAAAGAAGGATACAAAAAAGAAGTTTAGAAGAAGTTTTCTATGCTGCTTATATACTTTATGCTGAGTATTTTAATCCTTATTTAAATCAAAAAAGTAATATTTTTGACACTATTCAAACTTTAGCAAAATATAAAAGCATAGAAAAGGCAAATTCTAATAGACTTTTTATGCTAGGCTTTACCTTATGGAAAAGGCATTTTATCAAGCCTTTTTTTAAGGCTAAAAATAATGAAATTATTTTTTTAAATTCTATTAAATCTTTAGTTAGATACAAGTTTAAAGAAGATGATAAATTTTTCATTTGGGGTAAAAGGATAGATTATAATACTCTTAAAAGCACTCTTATAAAAAAAGCACAAGATGAGAATTTGCTTCATTTTACTCCTAAAATTTCTTCAGTTGAAGATGGATTTATTCGCTCAATCTCTTTAGGTTCTGATCTTACGCGCCCTTTTTCTTTAATCGTTGATGATAAAGGACTTTACATAGATCCAAATAAACCAAGTAAACTAGAAGAGCTTTTACAAAACGAAATCTTTGATGAAAATATGCTAAATAGGGCAAAAAATATTATAAAAATCTTACTTGAGAACCGCTTTTCAAAATATAATGGCTTAAAGCATGAAGACTTAAAAATCAATGCCAAAATAGGACAAAAGATTATTTTAATCCCTGCTCAAGTTGAAGATGATGCTTCGATGATTTTAGGGGGTTTTGGCTTATCTACTCTTGGTTTGATTAAGGAGGTGCGTTCTAAAAATCAAGATGCTTATATCATCTTTAAGCCTCATCCTGATGTGTTAAGTGGCAACCGTGTGGGTTTAAAAGATGAAACACTCATTTTGGAATTTTGTGATGAGATTGTAAAAGATTGCAGTATTGATAGTGCTATAAAAATTGCTGATGAAATTCACACTATTACTTCTACAAGTGGTTTTGATGCTCTTTTAAGAGCTAAAAAAGTTTTTACTTATGGTATGCCTTTTTATGCAGGCTGGGGTTTGACAAAAGATAAACATAAATGCGAAAGAAGAACAAGAAAACTAAGCCTGGAAGAGCTTGTAGCAGGCGCTTTAATCATATATCCAAGATATATAAATCCTAAAACAAAAACTTTATGTGAAATTGAAGTTTGTTTAGATATAATGCTAAATTTACAAAAAGCTTATTTTTCAAAAAAACATATAAAATTGGCAATAGATTTTAAAACTTTTATACTTAGAAAAATAAGAAGATTTTATGAATTTTTAACAAAGAAATGAGATTTAGCACTAAAATTAAAAAAGAATTTAGCGGTAAAAATGTTTTACTCTTGCAAGGGCCTGTGGGAAATTTTTTTCATCATCTTGCAATGAAAATGAAAAAAAACCAAACTAAAGTTTTTAAACTCAATTTTAACGGCGGAGATTTTTTTTTCTATCCTAGTGGAACGAGGTGTAAGTGCGATGAAAAAGATCTTGAAAATTTCTATAGAGATTTTTTTCAAAGTAAAAAAATCGATGCTATTTTAATGTATAATGATTGTCGCATTATCCATGCTAAGGCTATTAAAGTGGCTAAAGAATTAGGAATTGAAGTATGGATTTTTGAAGAAGGATATTTAAGGCCTTATTGTATTACTTTGGAAAAAGATGGAGTCAATGCAAATTCTTCTTTACCGCGTGATAAAAATTTTTATCTTTCTCAAAATATTTTTACCAAAGAAAGCATAAAAGAAATTCTAGGTGGATTTAAATTTATGGCTTTTGATGCTTTTTTGTATTGGTTGTTTGCTTTTATTTTGGCTCCATTTTTTAACAACAAACTTCATCATCGTGCTTTATATCCTTTTGAATTTTTATTTTGGTTTAGATCTTTATATAGAAAATATCTTTATAAGATTACAGAAAAAAAACTAAATGAAAAGATTTATAATTTAGAAAAAAAGTACTTTTTGGCGATTTTACAAGTTTATAGCGATACGCAAATTAAATATCATTACAAAAAAAGCATAGAGCACTTTATAGAGCAAACCATACTTTCTTTTGCAAACCATGCAAGAGCTAAATCTTATCTAGTTTTTAAACACCATCCCATGGATAGGGGTTATAAGAATTATTCTAAACTCATAAATGATTTAAGTCAAAAATATCATGTAGAAGGAAGGGTTTTATATGTTCATGATACCCACTTGCCAGTTCTTTTAAGAAAGGCTTTAGGTTGTATTACTATAAATTCAACAGTAGGTCTTAGTGCTATTTTAGAAGGCTGTCCGACTAAGGTTTGTGGCAATGCTTTTTATGATTTTGAAGGCTTATCTTATCCAAAGAAGCTTCAATTTTTTTGGCGTGAAGCTCATGCTTATAAACCTAATCCTATTTTGGTATGTAATTTTAAGAAATACCTTTTACAAACCAATCAATTCAACGGCAATTTTTACAAAAATTTCTTTTTAGACAAATAAGACTAAAAAGCTTTGATTAAGAGAGCTTTTAAAGCAAAGTTGTTATAATTAAAAGTAAAAAGAAATATTGTATGAATAGGGAAGTATTTTATATAGCAGGATATGATCCTAAAAGTTATAGATTTTATTATGATTTATTTAAAAAAAACCTAAAAGATTATTCCCATGCTTTTAATATTAAAGCTGATTTAAGTAAAATTGAAAAAAAAGAGCAATTTCCTTTTTTTCAAATTTCTTGCGAAGGAGTACAAACTAAGTATCATTTTTTAACATGGAATGATATTGTTAAAAAAAATTGGTCAGAAAATTATAAAGATGCTTTGGCAGATTGTTATAGTTTTTTTAGAATTTATACTATCACAGGACTTTTTATCAAATTTGGCAAAGAGTCGATTTATCAACTTATCACAGGTTATTATCCTTTTTTTTATGTGTTATTTTCTTTACTATTTTCTTTGGTTTTAGCTTTTGGAAGTTTTGCTTTTTTGCAAAATTATATGCATTTTTCTTTAGCCATCATCATAGGATGTTTTTTAGGGTTTTTACTAAATCATTTTTTATTTAAATTAGGTAAGAAATTAGCTGTATTTTGGATAGCAAGAATTTGTGCTTTTTGTGCTACTTGGCAAGATAAAAAAATAGGCATTATGCAAGAAAGAATCAAGCTTTTTGCAAATGTTATAGTAGATAAGCTAAAACAAAACGAAAGCAAACAAGATTATGAGCTTATTTTGGTAGCACATAGTGTTGGAACTATAGTTTGTATAGAAGTTTTGGAGTATATTTTGAGACAAAATTTAGATTTATCTTTGCTTCGTAAATTAAAAATTCTTACTTTGGGAGAATGCATACCTTTGGTGAGTTATCAAAAAAAAGCAGATGAATTTAGAAAGAAGCTTGAATTTGTTTCAAGGTTTGATTTAAAATGGTATGATTACACATCGATTATTGATGGAGCATGTTTTCCTCAAGTGGATTTTTTCCGCACGAGTGGTGTAAATGCTAAATTTACACCTCCATTTTTAAGTGCTAAATTTCACACTTTATACGAAAAACATGAGTATAAAAAAATAAAAAGAGATAAAAACAAAGCGCACTTTTTATATCTTTATAGTATTGGTGTTAAAGGTGATTATGATTTTTTTTCTTTCATCATAATGCCTAAATTTTTAGAAGAAAAGGTAAAAATATGAGTGAATGTCCCTTTTTTCCAAAACCTTATAAAAATAAAGCTTCTACACTTTTAACTTTTTTGTTAAAGCGTAGATCTTGGCTTGATGGGCTTTATGAGCGTAGTTATAAAATGCAAACAGGCTATGTGAAGATGCCAAATTTTGATCTTTATGTTATAAATGATACTAAAGAAGTTAAAAGAATGATGGTTGATGAGGTTAGAGAATTTCCTAAAAGTGCATTTTTGCATGAGCTTTTAAGTCCGCTTTTAGGGGAGAGCATTTTTACTACAAATGGTGAAGTTTGGAAAAAGCAAAGAGAGCTTTTGCGTCCAAGTTTTGAAATGACTCGTATCAATAAAGTGTTTAATCTTATGAGTGAAGCTGTGGTAGATATGATGGATCGTTTTAGTAAGTATCCAAATCATGCTGTTATCGAAGTAGATGAAGCTATGACTTTTATTACCGCTGATGTGATTTTTCGCACCATTATGTCTTCAAAACTCGATGAGGAAAAAGGTAAAAAAATCTTAAATGCCTTTGTGACTTTTCAAGAGCAAAGCGTGCATACAGCCATGCGTCGTATGTTTCGTTTTCCAAAATGGCTTTCTTATGTTTTAGGAGATCGTAAGCGTGCTAAGGCCGGAGATGTGATCAGACAGGTTTTAAGTGACATCATAAAACCAAGATATGATATGGCAGATAATGCAGAATTTGAAGATATTTTAGGATCTTTGCTTTTAGTAGTGGATGCGGATACAAATAAGCGTTTTTCTTTTGAGGAAATTTTAGATCAAGTGGCTATGCTTTTTTTAGCAGGACATGAAACCACAGCAAGTTCTTTGACATGGACGCTTTATTTGCTTAGTCTTTATCCTAAGGAGCAAGAAAAAGCTTATGAGGAGATTACTCAGGTTTTACAGGGTGGAGCCATTGAAATTTCGCATCTAAGACAGTTTAAATACTTAACAAATATTTTTAAAGAATCTTTAAGACTTTATCCTCCTGTTGGATTTTTTGCAAGAGAGGCAAACAAAGATACTCAAGTTAGAGATAAACTTATTAAAAAAGGTTCTGGGGTGGTGATTGCTCCTTGGCTGATACATAGACATGAAGAATTTTGGACAAATCCGCATGGATTTAATCCTTCTCGTTTTGAAGGAGAATACAAAAAAGATGCTTATTTGCCTTTTGGGGTAGGGGAAAGAATTTGTATAGGACAAGGTTTTGCTATGCAAGAAGCGATTTTGATTTTGGCTAATATTTTAAAAACTTACAAACTAGAACTTGAAGAAGGTTTTGTACCTGATGTAGTAGGGCGTTTAACAGTACGTTCTGCTAATGGTATGAGGATAAAATTTAGCAAAAGAAAACTATGAAAAGAGTTAGAACTAAAATTCGTGCCAATTTTCGTCGTCGTGTAAAACGTACCTTAAAAGGAAACTTAAAAGAAAAATTAGCAGGGACTATTCTGCTTTGTGCAATAGTACCTTTAGCAGTTTTAGGATATCTTTTTATCGTGATTATAGGAACTTTTTTTAATACCGCGCGAGCAAGACAGGGTGTTAGAGCCTTAGATCATTTTGTAAATGCAAGCTTGTTTAATGGCTATGCTTGGGAGAGTGTTTCTTCTCATGCGTGGCGTGAAAGAAATCGCAAAAAATGGGCAAGGATTGTTATAAAAATCACAGATTTTTTTCAAAAAGATCATTGTAAAAGAGCAAATAAAAGAGAACAACCTGTGGTGGATTTCATACTTTCAAGAAATTTAGACAAGCAAACTATAGGAAAATAATCAAACTATAGCCACTATGGCTATAGCAAAACCATTATCATGGGAAATGCTTAGGGAAGTTTGAGTGATATTAAAATCTTTTGTAATTTTTTGAGAATATTTTAATTTAGGTGCGTTTTTTTCATCTTTTGATATTTCAATATCAAAAAAACTGCATAATTCACAAATTCCAACACCCAAAGCCTTGCTAGCGGCTTCTTTAGCAGCCCAAAGACCTGCTAGAGTTGCTGGATTTTTAATGAGTATTTGTTCTTTTGGGCTTAGAAATTTATCCAGAAAATTTTTGCCATGTCTAGAATGAATTTTTTCTATTCTAGAAATGGCGATGATATCACAGCCTACACGCATTTAAGAAACTACAAAATCCGTAAAATAAACATTTTTAATAAAGCCATCGGTTAAAATTTCATTGATTTTTCCAACTAGCTCATCTTTTAAACGTTCTTTGCCTTTTTGTGTACTTACTTCTTCAAAAGTTTTAGCTGTTAATGTACGAATAATAATATCACGAATCACTGGAACTTTTTTATCGAGTTCGGGTTTTAAAAGTTCGCTATTTTGTTCTAGTTCTATAGTACATTTTACATATCTTGAGCCGCTATCGCTAAGTAAATTTAGGGTAAAAGGATCAAGTGGGTACATAGGGCCTATATTAGCAAAATCACTACCTCGCTGAGTAGGAGCTGAAACTTTAGGTTTATCGACTTTTGCCTCTTCTTTTGGAGCTTCTTTGACTTCACTTTCATCACTTGAGCTGCTTGAAATAAGCCAAGCAATCACTCCCATAATACTAAGAAGTAAAACAAAAAGTAAAATAACAATAATAATTACAAGTGAACCGCCTTTTTTCTTTTTCGTTTCTTCGTTTTCTAATTCTTCATCCATAAATTTTCCTTCATTTAGTGAAATTAATGTAAAATTGTAGCAAAAATTTCTTTTCTATCCAAATTTGCTTTAGAAAAACGATAAATTTAGGTCAAAGAAGAGATGAATTTGAAGGAAAAAAATGTTAGATGTGATTTTTAGAGAATATGATATAAGAGGACTTTATGGCAAAGAACTGAATGAAAAAAGTGTTAAGGCTATAGGTTTTTGCTTGGGACAAACCATGCTAAATAAAGGCTGTAAAAATGTAAGTGTGGGCTATGATGCAAGATATAGTGCAAATGAACTTTTTAATTATCTTGTGAGTGGACTTAACAAAGCGGGAATAAAAATTTATGATATAGGGCTTGTGCCAACTCCATTGGGATATTTTAGTCTTTATGAGGGCTTGAAATTTGATGCAAATGTTATGATAACAGGCTCTCATAACCCAAAAGATTATAATGGTTTTAAAATCACTATCAATAAAGAAAGTTTTTTTGGTGTAGAATTAAAAGAGTTTTCAAAAGAAGTTTATAAGCATTTAGATGATGAGATTGAAGAAAATTTAGAAGTAGAAAAATACGATATTTTAAGCCTTTATGTGAAATTTATGTGCGAGCAATTTAGTTTTTTAAAGGATTTTAATTATAAATTTGGTGTTGATTGCACAAATGGTGCGGCTGGAGTGGTGATAAAGCCTTTAATCAAGGCTTTAAATTTAAAAGCTCATGTAATGTTTGCAGAGCCTGATGGACAGTTTCCAAACCACGCTCCAGATCCTACAGAAGAAGAAAACTTAAGTGCGATTAGAGAGTTTTTAAATCAAAATCAAGATTATTCTTTAGCTTTTGCTTTTGATGGGGATGCTGATAGAATGGTTGCTTTGAGTAAAACTCATGTATTTTGCGGGGATGAGCTTTGTTATTTGTTTGCTAAAAATATTCCTAATCCACGCATTTTAGGTGAGGTAAAATGTTCTAAAAATCTTTTTGATGAAGTGGCTAAATTTGGAACTATTTTTATGGGAAAAACAGGGCATTCTAATATTAAAAAAATGATGAAAGAAAAAGATATTGATTTAGCTGCTGAAGTGAGTGGACATATTTTCTTTAAACATAGATATTTTGGTTATGATGATGGAATTTACGCATTTTTAAGAGCCTTGGAACTTGTTTATAAAGGTTTTGATTTAGAAAGTATGATTAAAGCTTTACCAAAACTTTATACCACATCTGAAATTAAAATTCCTGTAAATGAAGAAGAAAAATTTAAACTTGTGGAAGAATTTCAAAAAGAGATCGAAAAAGGAGCTTTAAAAGGTGTTAAAAGTCTTTGTGAAATTGATGGAGCTAGGATAGATTTTGGCGATGGATGGGCTTTGCTTCGTGCATCTAACACCAGCCCTTATCTTATCACACGTTTTGAAGCAACTTCTTTAGAAAGAGCAAAAGAGCTTGAAAGTATGGTATTCAGTTTGTTTAATGAGATAAAAGCTAGGCTTAAGAATTGATGAGATAATATTTCGCGATTTAAATTTATTTTAAAAAGGAATTAAAAATGAAAAAAATACTTGTTCTACTTTCGTTGTGTGCCTTTGCTTTTGGTGCAAGTGAATGCGATAAAAAAATTGATCGTATTAATAAAGAAATCAGTTTTTCTAAAGCGCATAATGATACAGCTAGAACTTTAAGTTTAGAACTTGCTTTAAAACAAGTACAAAATGATTGTGCTAAAGATCCTATGTTTTATGATAAAAAATTAGAAGCTAAAAAACTTAAAGAACAAGAAGTGGAAAAAATCGAAAAAGAACTTGATGCTTTAAAAGAACAAAAAGATTATATGAGTAAGGCCGAGTATAAAGCTAAAAAAGAAGCTTTAAAAGAACAAAAAGAGAAAATCAAAAAAGAAATTAAAGAATATATTAATAATCTCTAAAAATTAAAAGGCTAATTAAATTTAGCCTTTTCAAACCCTACCTTTTTTAAGATTTTCTAATAATTCTTCTATATTATAAATTCCTCTGTGTTCTGGTGTTAAAAGATGGATTAAAATATCACCAAGATCAATCACGCTCCATTCCTCGCTACTATCTATGTTTAAAAATTCCTCACCTTTGGCTTTAAGTTGTGTTTTAAGCTCATCGATCAAAGATAGAGCGTGTCTTTCTCCTAAAGTAGCTGCGATAATGACATATTTTACAAAGTATTCTTGCTCGCTCATGTCAATGGTTTTGATATCTTCAGCTTTTTTTTCATCTAAAATTTTAACGATTAAATCTATTCTTTCTTGCATTATTTTCCTTTAATTTTTGAAATTGTATCAATTTTTTTGTAATTTTTCATAATATTTTTTTACTTCATCTTTAATTTCTTCGCAAACTTCATTTGTATTTAAAGTATTGCGTATAAAAGAAGAAGCGATTTTTTTATTGGTTTTTAAATCTTTGAAATTCTTAGGAATTTCTATATCATTGCGATTGGCAATAACAAATTCTACTAAAGAATTAAGTTTTTCAAAATCATGCCAAAGATGAAGTTTTTCTAAATGATCTGCTCCGATTAAAAGATAAAATTTACTAGGATTATAAAGCTTATAAAGATACTTAACGCTTTCTATACTAGGAACAGGGCGTTTTTGCTTGGTTTCAAAATCACAAATTTCAACTTTTGGCAAATGCCCCCAAAGTTTTTTAACCCATAAGAATCTTTGCTTTTCATCAGCACTAAAACTTTGTTTAAAAGGATTGATATAAGTAGGCATAATAATAAGCTTATCAATATCTAATTTCTCTAAAGCTTCCAAAACAACGCTATTATGACCATTATGCGGCGGATCAAAACTGCCACCAAAAAGTGCTATCTTCATTAAAATTTTAACCTTTTTTTTGTAGAATATTAACATTATATTTTGCAAAAGGAAATTAAATGGCTGTAAAAGTTGCTATAAATGGTTTTGGACGCATAGGTAGATGTGTTGCAAGAATCATCTTAGAAAGAAATGATATTGAGCTTGTGGCGATAAATGATACTACGGATATTGAACTTACAAAATACCTTTTTAAATACGATACAGTACATGGTGAATTTAAAGGCAGTGTTGATAGTGAAGGCGATGATTTAGTGGTAAATGGTAAAAAAATCAAAGTATTTAAAAGTCGCAATGTAAAAGATCTTGACTTTGCAAAATACGGCGCACAAATTGTTTTAGAGTGCACAGGGGCGCATTTAACTATGGCAAAATGTCAAGAATTTATAGATATGGGAGTGCAAAAAGTGATCATGAGTGCTCCTGCAAAAGATGATACTCCTACTTATGTTTTAGGAGTAAATTCAGAACTTTACAAGGGTGAAAGCATTATTTCTAATGCAAGCTGTACAACAAATTGTTTAGGTCCTGTTTGTCGTGTTTTACAAGATAATTTTGGCATCGAAAAAGGACTTATGACAACAATACATGCTTATACAAATGGACAAAGTATTATTGATGCTAAAGCTAAAGATAAACGCCGTTCTCGTGCTGCAGCACAAAATATCATTCCAACTTCTACAGGTGCAGCAAAAGCTATGAAACTTGTTATGCCTGAACTTAATGGCAAACTTCATGGACAAAGTATGCGTGTGCCAGTGATTGATGTATCAAGCGTGGATTTAACCGCACAACTAAGCCGTAAAGTCAGCAAAGATGAAATCAATGAAGCTTTTAGGAAAGCTGCAGCTACAAATTTAAAAGGCATTTTAATGGTGGATGATGATGAAAGAGTTTCAAGCGATTTTATCACTTGTTCTTATGGAGCTATTGTGGCAAGTGATTTAACTCAAGTAATTGCGGATGATTTTATCAAGGTGATTGCTTGGTATGATAATGAATGGGGTTATTCAAGTCGTCTAGTAGATATGGCAGTATATATTGCAAATAAGGCTTAATCATGAGTGATATTATTTCTATAAAAGATATTGATTTAGCTAAGAAAAAAGTTTTTATAAGATGTGATTTTAATGTTCCTCAAGATGATTTTTTAAACATCACTGATGATAGACGCATAAGATCAGCTATTCCTACGATAAGATATTGTTTGGATAATGGTTGTAGTGTGATTTTAGCCTCTCATTTAGGGCGTCCAAAAGAAATTAGCTCTAAGTATTCTTTAGAACCTGTGGCTAAGCGTCTTGCTAGACTTTTAGATAAAGAAATTATCATGGCAAAAGATGTCATCGGCGAAGATGCAAAAACCAAAGCTATGAATTTAAAAGCGGGTGAAATTTTACTTCTTGAAAATTTACGTTTTGAAAAAGGTGAAACTAAAAATGATGAAAATTTAGCCAAAGAACTTGCCTCTATGGCTCAAGTTTATATTAATGATGCTTTTGGAGTATGCCATAGAGCACATTCTAGTGTGGAGGCTATTACTAAATTCTTTGATGAAAAACACAAAGGTGCAGGATTTTTACTCCAAAAAGAAATTGATTTTGCAAGCAATCTTATCAAACATCCAGCACGTCCTTTTGTTGCTGTTGTTGGAGGTTCAAAGGTAAGTGGAAAACTTCAAGCATTGACAAATTTATTACCAAAGGTAGATAAATTAATCATAGGCGGAGGTATGGCATTTACTTTTTTAAAAGCTTTAGGTTATGATATAGGAAATTCGCTTTTAGAAGAAGAACTTTTAGAAGAAGCTAATAAAATTCTTACCAAGGGTAAAAATTTAGGAGTGAAAATTTATCTTCCAGTAGACGTTGTAGCCGCTCCTGCGTGCTCACAAGATGCGCCGATGAAATTTGTTCCAGCGCAAGAAATTCCAAATGGTTGGATGGGTTTAGATATAGGACCTGCAAGTGTGAGACTTTTTAAAGAGGTGATTTCTGATGCGCAAACGATTTGGTGGAATGGACCTATGGGTGTTTTTGAAATTGATAAATTTTCAAAAGGTAGCATTAAAATGAGTCATTATATCAGCGAAGGACATGCAACTTCTGTTGTTGGAGGTGGTGATACGGCTGATGTGGTTGCGCGCGCAGGTGATGCAGATGAGATGACTTTTATTTCCACTGGAGGTGGCGCTTCTCTTGAGCTTATAGAGGGTAAAGAACTTCCAGGCGTAAAAGCTTTAAGATCTAAGGAAAATGAATGATCTTTGCTGCAAATTTAAAATGCAATCACACAAGAGCAAGCTTTAAAATTTATGCTGAAATTTTAAATAAAACTATGGGAGCAAAATGCGATGATATTATCGTTTTCCCACCTAGTGTAGCATTTTTAGAAAATGAAAATAACTTCATACAAGGAGCCCAAAATTTTTATCCTTGTGTTAATGGTGCTTTTACAGGTGAGCTTGGAAAAGAGCATTTGGACGAATTTGGGATCAAATGTGTTTTAATCGGGCATTCCGAAAGAAGAGCTTTAGGAGATGAAGAATTTATTAAGGCTAAATTTGATTTTGCTAAAGAGCATGGTTATAAAATTGTTTTTTGTATAGGTGAAAATTTAGATACAAAAAATTCAGGCAAGACTTTAGAGTTTTTAAAAAAACAACTTGAAATGATTGATTTAAATTATGAAAAACTCATTATTGCTTATGAACCTATTTATTCTATAGGAACGGGAGTCAGTGCACAAAGTACAGATATCGCTAAAGTGCTTGAATTTTTAGCGAGTTTAACCAAGGTACCTTTGCTTTATGGTGGAAGTGTGAATGAAAATAGTATCAAAGAAATTTTAAGTGTAAATCATTGTAGCGGAGTTTTGATAGGCTCTGCAGCTTTAAAAGTAGAAAATTTTATAAAATTAATCAAAGGATAAAAGATGATTATGAAGGGTAAAAAAGGCCTTATTGTAGGGGTTGCGAATAATAAATCTATCGCTTATGGCATAGCAAAAGCATGTTTTGATCAAGGAGCCCAGCTTGCTTTTACTTTTTTAAATGATGCTTTAAAAAAACGCGTAGAACCTATAGCACAAGAGTTTAATTCTAATTTTGTTTATGAGCTTGATGTAAACAATAATGAGCATTTAGATTCTATCGCTGAAAAAATCAAAAAAGATTTAGGCGAGATTGATTTTGTAGTGCATGCGGTTGCTTTTGCTCCAAAAGAAGCTTTAGAAAATTCTTTTTTAGAAACTTCAAAAGAAGCTTTTGATATAGCTATGCAAACTTCTGTGTATTCTTTACTTTCTTTAACACGTGCAGTTTTACCTATTTTAAAAGATAAGGGTTCGATTTTGACTTTAAGTTATCTTGGTGGGGTTAAATATGTACCTCATTATAATGTTATGGGTGTAGCAAAAGCTGCACTTGAAAGTTCTGTGCGTTATTTGGCAAGAGATTTAGGGGTAAAAGGAATTCGTGTTAATGCTATTTCAGCAGGTCCTATTAAAACTTTAGCAGCAAGTGGAATAGGGGATTTTAGAATGATTTTAAAATACAATGAAATCAATTCTCCTTTAAAACGCAATGTTAGCATAGAAGATGTAGGAAATTCGGCTATGTATTTACTTAGTGATTTGGCAAATGGTGTTACAGGTGAAATACATTATGTCGATGCAGGATATAACATCATGGGTATGGGCGATGTTGAAAAAAATGAAGAAGGGCAAACTGTTCTTTGTTGGGATAATCAAAAAGGATAAAAAATGGCAAAGCTTAGCAATGAAGAATTAAAAAATATACTTGAAGATCGCATTAAAAAACTTGAAAATTCTACTTTAAAAGAGGATAAGGTTATTAATGAAGAAAGTGTAAAAATTCTTGCTAGGCATTTATCTTTAGGCAATGAAATTCCAGCTCTTGCTCAAAGATTTTTTCAAATCGCACCTAAAACAAAGTTAGTATGGCTTCATCTTTGTGAATGTACTGGGTGTAGTGAGAGTTTGTTGCGTTCTGAGTTGCCAAGTTTTGATGAGCTTATTTTTGATTTTTTTTCTTTAGAATATCATGAAACTTTAATGGCAGCAAATGGCACTAAGGCTGAAGAGCTTTTAGAGCATGTTTTAGAAGAAGATTTTATTTTAGCGGTTGAAGGTGGTGTTGCAGCCATTGATACCTTTTTTCTTACTATAGGAGCACAAGGAGAGAGTGGCTATGAAATTTTAGAAAAATTAGCTGCTAAAGCCAAGGCTATTTTTGCAGTGGGTACTTGTTCAAGTTATGGTGGTATTCAGGCTGCTTATCCAAATCCTAGTAAAACCTGTGGTATTAGTGAAGTCTTAAGTCAAAAAGTAGTAAATATCCCAGGTTGTCCCCCAAGTGATATAAATATCATTGCGACTTTAAGTTTTTTTGCTTTATTTGGAGTTTTGCCTGAACTTGATGAGCAAAATCGTCCTATGTGGGCTTATGGTAAATGTTTGCATGATATGTGTGAAAGAAAGGCGAAATTTGAAAGTGGGATTTTTGCTGAACATTTTGATGATGAAGCTGCAAAGAATGGAGCTTGTTTATTTAAGATAGGTTGTAAAGGACCTTATACTTACAACAACTGCCCTAAAGTGAAATTCAATGCTAAAACTTCTTGGCCAGTGGCTGCAGGACATGGTTGTATAGCCTGTAGTGAGAAAAATTTTTGGGATGAGTTTGGGAATTATGAAAAGCCTATGGCAAATATTTTTTCTTACGCTAAACTTTGCAATGAAGAGTTAAAACAAGAATTTTTTCTAGAAGTGCAAATTAAAATTTTAGAACAAATAGATTTTGAATTTGAAAGCAATATAAAACTTATTTTACAAAATATAGCTAAAAATAAATTAGGTGCTTTGCTTGTAGAAAATTATAAAAAATCTTTTGAGAAAAACTATGCTTTTATAGAACAAAATTTTGATGAAAATTCCATGCCTTCAAAAGATTTTTGGAAATATCTTGAGATGAGTTTTATTTTAGTTAAAGGTGAGTTTTTAAAAGATAAGAATGATTTTTTAATTGCGGCAAAAAATTACGCTTTTAAACATGCAAGTCCTTATGATTTTAAGTTAAATATGAACGCTGAAAAACCAAAGCTTGATGTGAGTAAATCTTTTCGTATGACTTTAATTTATCTCTGCGGCGGACTTGATTTTGAAGGTATTACTTATAGTATTTTAAAAGCTTTTGAAGATAATATTGCTAAAATTTCATCATTAAAAGCAAGTTAGTTTAATAAAATTTTAGCAATATGAAGTCCTATAAAAGCTACTATATAAGCACTTGTGCAGGTAAAAAGAAAGAGAAAGAGAGTATATTTTAGCTTTCCACTTTCTTTTGAAAAAACTATAGTTGCTGCAAAGCAGGGATTATAAATCATTACAAATAAAATAAAAGCCACTGCACTTGGTATGGATATGTTTTTAGCGATAATTCCTTTTAAATCATTATTTGTTTCATCTACATCTTTTCCTAGTGAATAAAGTACTCCCATAGTTGAGATCATCACTTCTTTAGCAGCCAAACCACTGATTAAAGATACGCTTAATTTCCAATCTAACTCAAGGGGTTTAAAAATAGGTTCTATGCCTTTGCCAAATTGTCCTAAATAACTTTGTTCTATAGCTCTTTCTTGAGCATTAAAATCATTTAAATTTTCTTCACTTTTTGGAAAATTACTAGCAAACCATATGAGCAAAGAGGCCAAAAGTATGAAAGTTCCTGCTTTTTTAAGATACATTTTGGCTTTATTATAAACCATAAACCAAACTAAATGCCAATTTAGCATACGATATTTCGGCATTTCCATAACAAAAGGTTCATCAAGTCCACGAAATGCTGTCATCCTTAAAAATTTTGCAGCACAAAGTCCTAAAATCGCACCTAAAATATAAATTCCAAAAAGATAATTTCCTGCTTTTTCACTTGGAAAAAAAGCACCGATAAAAAGCACATATACAGGAAGTCTTGCCCCACAACTCATAAAATTGATCACAAAAAGAGTTAAAAGTCTATCTCTTTTGTTCTTAAGAGTGCGTGTAGCCATAAAAGCAGGTACCGAACAACCAAAACCAGTGATTAGCGGAATAAAACTTTTACCATGCAAACCAAATTTATGTAAAATCCCATCAAGTAAAAAAGCTACTCTTGACATATAGCCTGTGGTTTCTAAAAGAGCTATGCCTAAAAATAAAATCATTATATTAGGTAAAAAAAGTATCACAGCACCAACACCTGCGATAATCCCATCAGCCAAAGCTGAAGCGATAAAGGTATTAGAAATATTGTTTTTAACAAATTCACCTAAGGCATTAAAGCCTGATTCTATATAATCCATAGGAATTTGTCCTAAGCTAAAGGTGAGTTGAAATAAAAGCCACATTAAAAATAAAAATATAGGTAAGCCAAAGAATTTATGGATAAGTAAGGCATCGATTTTTTTGGTTAAATTTCTTTCTTCTTTTTTGTGTGTAATAATTTTTTTTGAAAGTTCATTAATAAAATATAATAAATCTTCTTTTTCTGGACTTTTTTCGCAAAGCGGAGTATAAAATTGGGATCTTGGAATAAATTTATTTTCAAATAAAATAATAATTTTTTGCAGCAAAAGTTCTAAATTTTCTTTTGTTTTTGCTGAAATTTCAACAACTTGACTTTGAAATTCTTGGCTTAAAATAGAAGTGTCAAGCTCTATGCCTTCTTTTTTGGCTTCATCGCACATATTTAAAGCTAAAAGCATTTTTTTATTAAGGCTTAAAAGTTCTGCACTAAGGATAAGATTGCGTTCTAAATTGGTAGCATCTAAAACATTAACAATAACATCATAGTCATTTTGATTTAAAAAATGACGTGTGATTTTTTCTTCTTCGCTATATCCATCTAAAGAATAAGTTCCTGGTAAATCAATGACTTCAAATTCATAGTTTTTGTAAAAAGTTTTTGCACTTGCTTTTTCTATAGTAACTCCGCTAAAATTTCCTACTTTCATATTAGCTTTGCAAAGCGCATTAATAAGAAGACTTTTGCCTACATTAGGCTGACCTACAAGGGCTATCTTGATTTTTTTCATATAAGATTCACTTCTATGGTTTTAGCTTCATCAGATCTTAGGATAACACAACTTGTATCAAGTTCTACCATTATGGTGGCATTTTTTAAAGAGGAGTGAATTTTTTTCAAGTTTTTATTTTTAATAAATCCAAAGCTTAAAAGTCTATTTTTGAGTTCTTTGTGAGCGTTTAAATTGACAATAATAGCCTTTTGTCCATCTTTTAACTCGTTTAAAGTCATTGTAATTCCTAAATTAATAATAAATATTATAATAAAAAAGTGTAATGAAATTATCCTTCTTGTAAAAAGAAGGATAAATATTTAAAAAGAAAAGTGGTTTAAATTTTCTAGATTGATGATTTGATCTAGAATTTTGTTAGCTTTAGCATTATCAAGGTAAATTTGTGCATTGGCTAAAAATTTAGCTTTTAATTCTTCAAAACTTAGTGGATTATCAAAATTACCTTTATTGATAAAAACATCTTTTTGGATTATGCGTCCATCTTGCAAACTAGCTTCTAAATGCCCTGGAAAATATTTTGGAAAGCCTTGAGATTTCCTTTTTTCGTAACTGATTTTTTTAGCAAATTCTAGTACTTCTTCACGCTTTAAATTTTCATAAGATTCAAGAGTGATTTTACCATCAAAGAATCCTAGAGCCATTAAAAAAGGCATGGAAAATTTAGCTTCATAAGCACTATTTGGAGTGTATTTTGCTTCCAAAGGATCACAGATAAAAGAAATAGGAACTTCATCTACAAAACAATGAATACTTTTAATTTCATCAGCTTTTAAACCATCATTTTTTAAAGCAATAGCACAATCAATAAGCCCATGAGCAAAATGACAACTTGGATAAGGCTTGATTGAAACTTGCATGGTTTGCCAAATTTCACCTAAGGATTTGCTAAGTTCTGTTTTATCGCATTCTTCCTCTATACCAAAACATTTAAAGATATTGTCTCTACCTTCAAAAATACTCAAAGGCCCACTCATATTGTTTTTGGCAAAATGAGCTACCATAATACCGTTTTTAATAGCATTGGCAATATGTAAAACTTTTGAATTAGATCCATTGGATAAAAACTCATTAACCCCACTTGCAAAACTTCCTGCAAGTCCTAAAGCATTGATGATTTGTTCTTTGTTAAGATCCAGCAAGATTGCACTTGCACTCACGCTTCCAAAAATTCCCGCAATAGCAGTAGTATGAAAACCGCGCTTATGAAAAGTGCCTTTACCTGCAATGCCTACTCTAGCTGCAATTTCCCAGCCTATTATAAAAGCTTTGATGATTTTTTTTGCATCTTTGTTAACATGAAAACCATAACTTAAACAAAGTGGAGTTAAAATCGCACTTGCATGCAAAATCGCTTCTGTATGCGTATCGTCAAAATCTAACGCATGAGAAGCAATGCCATCTAGCATGGCTGCGTATATAGGATCTAATTTTTGATCATTTACCCAAATAGGAGTATTTTTTTCTGTGCTTAAATTTTCAAAAGCTTTAAAAGCATTTAAAACACATTCTTCTTTGCTTGCTGCTATAGCTGTTCCAAGGCTATCAAGCATAAGTTCTTTAGCCCTTTGAACAACTGTATTAGGGATATTTTCATATTTAAGATTGAAAATAAAATCCGCTAAAATTTCACTATAGAACATGATTTTTCCTATTTTAAGATAGCGCTATTTTTGATTTTTGCTAAAAATTCATCTACAAGTTTTGGTGCATATCCTACATAGGTTGTTGCATCAAGTAAAGCATCAATTTCTTTTTCTTTCAATACCTTAGATACTCTTTTATCTGTAAGTAAAACTTCTTTAAAAGTTTTTTGTTTTTCTATACCTAGCATAGCATTTTCATAAACAATTTCATGGGCATGTTGTTTTCCATAATGATCACTTAATGCAAACATAACACGCTCTGCTAAAACAAAACCATTAAGAGTATTTAAATTTTTAAGCATTTTGTCTTTTTTTACTTCTAAATCACTAAGAGCGAATTTCATATTTGCTAAAACCACAGAAAGCATTAAAAACATTTCAGGTAAAAGCTTCCATTCCATTTTCCAAACTTGACCATCTCTTTCATGTTCATGTCTTTCAATATCGCTTAAAATGGCTAAATTTGCTTTAAAGGCATTGCTTACTGTAACTGCATTTTCGCTTACTGCAGGATTTCTTTTGTGTGGCATAGTGCTTGATCCTACTTGTCCTTTACCAAAAGGTTCAGCAACTTCATCAATTTCATTATGCGAAAGGATTAAAATTTCATGAGCGATTTTGTTAAAGGTTGCGTTGATATTACCTAGTACAAAACCAAGTTCTATAAAGCGATCACGTGCGCTCTGCCAAGAAATATTAGGCACATCAAGTCCTAAATTTTCTAAAGTGAGTTTTTCTACCTCATTGCACTCATCACTTAAACTTGCTTTAGTTCCTACAGCGCCTACTATACTGCCTACATAAAGTCTTTTTTCAAGCTCAAGTATTCTTCCAAAATGACGCTCAAGTTCGCTTAACCAAATAGCCACTTTATGTCCGAAAGTAATAGGCAAAGCCTGAAGTGCTAAAGTTCTTCCCATCATAGCAGTATTTTTATGGGTTTTAGCTAGTTTTGCTAGGGCTTTTGCGATAGCTTTTAATTCGCTTTTTACAAGAGTCATTGCTTCTTTAAATTGTAAAACCAGTCCTGTATCGATGATATCTTGAGTGGTTACTCCAAAATGCACATATTCTCCTAAATTATTATCGCAAGCTTTTTCTAATCCTCTTACAGTAGGAACTAAAGGGTGTTTGGTCTTTTTAAATTCAGCAAAGATAAAGTCCATATCCATAAATTTATAATGAGCTTTTTTTGCGATCTCATCAGCTGCTTTTTTCGGGATAATTTTAAGTTTTGCTTGTGCTTTTGCTAAAGCTGCTTCAACATCGAGCCATTTTTGTATGCGGTTTTGTTCGCAAAAAATAGCACGCATTTCCTGCGTGCTCCATGAGTCTGCTAGTAATCTATGATCAAATACGCTAATTCCTGTCATCTTATCTCCTTATTTTTTAATACTATCAAAAGCTTGTGTTAAATCAGCAATTAAATCTTTAGTATCTTCAAGACCTATATGAAATCTTACAAATGGCCCTCTTGCGCTTAGGTCTGTTGCGGTTCTAGGCGGAGTAGTTACGGTGGCTAAGCTTTCATATCCACCCCAGCTAGCACCAATTGAAAAGTATTCTAGTTTATCTACAAATTTAATAGCATCCTCTTTGCTATAACCTTCTGCAAATTCTATGGTAATCATACCATTTGCACCTTTATGATCACGCATGAAAATTTCATGATTTAGGTGGGATTTGAGTTTTGGATAGAAAATTGTTTTAATTTCTTTTCTGTTTTGTAAAAACTCTACAATTTCATCAGCACTTTTTTCATGAGCTTTCATTCTCACATCTAGTGTTCTCATACCACGAAGTACTAAGTAAGCATCATCAGGACTTGTTGTAAAGCCTAAAGCTTCTGGAAGTTTGTCAAAATTTTTCCATTCTTTTTCGTTGATTACTACTATACCCATGGTTACATCAGAGTGTCCGCTAAGATATTTTGTAGCAGCGATAACTGAAATATCCACTCCAAGTTCTAAAGGATTTAGAAAATATCCACTAGAATAAGTATTATCAATGGCTACAGGGATATTATGCGCATGGGCAATTTTGCAAAGTTTTGGTAAATCTATGATTTCATAAAGTATAGAACCTGGACTTTCGCATAAGATAAGCTTGGTATTAGGTTTGATTTTTTCTTCTACATCACTTGCATCAGCTTTTAAAAAATCAATTTCAACACCTATTTTTTCTAAAAATAATTCGCAAATCGTTCTTACAGGCCCATAAATTGCATCAGTAATTAAAAAATGTGCATCTTTGCTTGCATAGTTTAAAAGCACCATAGCTAATGCTGCAAGTCCTGTTGGGAAAAGTTGTGCTCTATAGCCACCCTCTAGAGTGCAAATAAGTTTTTCAAGTTCAAAATTAGTTGTTGTTCCTCTAGCTCCATAACTTAAAACACGATCTGTTTTTCTTAATTCTCTGTATTTTTGCCAAGTTGCGTGATCTTTAAAAAGTATGGTTGATGCACGCATAAGCGTAGGATTAACTGATCTTACTTCAGCGCCTTGATCACCTCTGCCACAATGAATAAGTTTAGTTTTTGAGTTCATTTTTTCTCCTTTTTAAAGATAAATATAAGTCATAATAACATTTACAATAGCCGCTACAAGCATAGGAATAGCTGTTCTTTTAACCACGGCAAAAGGACTTACTTTTGCAATAGCTGAGATAGCTAAGATTGCTGGCGCAATAGGACTAACACATCTTCCAAAGCCCGTCATGATTTGAATTGGTGCTATCATGGTGATAGTTTCAACTCCAAAGTGTTTTGCTATATTTGGGATAAGTGGAGCAAAGCTAAAAAATGCTGCATTTCCTGAACCCATTAAGAAAGCACAAACTGCAAGCAAGATTGAAACGGCGATAATAATAGCCAAAACTCCAAATCCTGCATTTTTGCAAAATTCTATTAAAGTATCTACAAAACCTACAGATAAAAGACCACTTGCAAATACTTGACCACAAACGATGAGTGAAACTGTGATAACAAATAAATGTCCCATTCCTTTAAAGAAAATCATAATAGAATTAAGAGTTTCTACTATGCTTTTATAGCGTATTATTTCAAAAATAATAGCCACAAAAGTTGAAATCACCATTGCTACTGGAACATTCATTTTAATTGCGGTACTAGCAGCTGCTTTGACTTCTTCAGCACTATTTATTCCCATTAAAACCAAGATGCTATCGAGTACTGAACTAAATCCTAGGATTAAAACCAAAGGAATTATAGGTAAAATTGCATAAATTCTAGGAGGTTTTTTAAGTTCTTTTTCTTTGCCTTCATTTTCATTTAGTTCTTTTTCAATTTCTTGTGCATTGAAGACAAAATTATCTTTTTTGTCAAAAAATTTATTGCAAAGATATATTGCAATACCTACAGCTATAATGATAGGTAAAGTCGTAGGGAGTTGATAATGAACAAAATAAATTGCAGGATCAATTTCAGCTACTTTTGACGCCATGATCACATTTCCACTCCCAGGTCCATGATCGATATATTGACAAATAGCAATCACGCTTAAGGCAGAAAGCTTTGAAACACCAGAGCGTACAAGTATAGGATACATAGTAACCATAAGTAAAAGTGCCAAGCCTGCGTGAGAAGGGATAAAAAGAACTAAAAATTGCACGATAAAATAAGCAACTATGAGTAAAACATAAGGAGATTTTACAGCTTTTAAAGGTTTTTCAAAAACTTTAAAAAGTGCATAAGAAGCCCCTACATGATCCATATAAGCAGAAAAACCTGCTATAGTCATAAGTGTAAGTCCAAGCCCTGCTAATGTACTTGACATGGTTTGATTAAAAACTTGAAAAATATCAAAAAAACCTAAATTTAAAGAACCTTTAGAGACAATGTGTGGAGAAAGTCCAAAAATAGCAGCTAAGGAAAGTAAAAGTAAACCACTTAAAAGCAATGCCATGTGAGCATTGATTTTTTTATAAAGCATAAAAACAAGTAAAAAAATGCTAAATAGAGATAAAACAATACCTAGCATATTTTAGCCTTTTTGAGCGATGATCTCTATCTCTACTTTAGCTTTTTTTGGCAGATCTTTTACCGCAAAAGCACTTCTTGCTGGATAAGGATCTTTAAAAAATTCAGCATAAATTTCATTAAATGCTACAAAATCATTGATATCAGCTAAAAAGCAAGTGGTTTTAATCACTTTATCATAACTGATACCATTTTCTTCTAAAATAGCACCGATATTTTTCAAAGATTGTTTGGTTTGTTCTTTGATGTCAGAACTTTCTATTTCTCCTGAAATAGGGTTGATAGGAAGTTGTCCTGATATAAATAAAAGTCCATTTGCTTCTCTGTAAACTGAGTATGGACCAATGGCCTTTGGATAGTTTGACATGAATTCTCCTTTGTTAAATATAGATTAAGCAGAATGCATTTTATCACTACAATAATAATTTGTCAATAGTTTATTATCATAATAATAAAATTTTATTTTTAAGAAATGTTTTAAAGTATAAAGAGTAGAATTTAATATTATATTAATTTTATTGAAGGCGGTTTTATGGATGAGGGGCAAAAACAACAATTTATAAAGTTGACATATTTTTTAGGAGAAGTTTTAGGTGAGCAATATGAGATAGTTTTTCATGTAATTACTGAAGATGGGGCCTATATTGCAGCAATTGCTAACAGTCACATTAGTGGGAGAAGTTTAGATTCTCCCTTGACTGCTTTTGCAAGTGAGCTTATGCAAAATAAAAAATATTTAGAAAAAGATTTTTTATGTGATTATAAGGCTCTTGTTGGAAAATCAAAATTAATTAGAGGATCTACTTTTTTTATTAAAAATCATGATGAATTAGTAGGTATTTTGTGTATCAATCATGATACTAGTGTTATGAGAGATTTAATATGCAAGATGATTGATTTAGAAAAAATTGGAGATATGGGTGATATTTTAGGAAATATTAGTTTTTCTCAAAATGATTCAAGCATAGAAACATTAAGTCACTCAATAGAGGATATTTTAGTTCAAAGTGTAGATTCTAGTTATTTAAATTCTGATTATCAATTAAGCATTACTCAAAAAGAAGAAATTGCTGAAAAGCTATATGAAAAAGGTATTTTTAATATAAAAGGAGCGGTTCCTATCGTAGCAAAATTTTTAAAAATTTCAGAACCTAGTGTTTATAGGTATCTGAAGAAATTTAAAAAATAACTAAAATTTTTTGATAAATTTTAGTATTTTTAGGCTCATTTTCTTTAAAAAATTATTTTTAGATTTTTTGAGTAAAAATTCTGCCACATCTTTGCGTCCAAACATAATAGCAAAAGTATAAGGTGTCATTCCTAAACCATTGTTTTCATCAATATTTGCTCCATACTTAACTAAAAGTTCACACATAGGTAAGTATCCTTTAAAACAAACTCCTGCTAATGGGGTTTGTCCACGATCGTTTTTTTCATCTACTTTTGCACCTTTTTCTAAAAGCATTTTAGCGCTTTCATAAGAATTATTATAAGCTGCAAGCATAAGTAAGCTATCGCCTTTATGAGTTTTTAAATTTACATTTAAACCCGCTTCTATCATGATTTTAAGATTTTCACATTCATTATTTCTTGCAAAATTAAAAGCCATTTTGCAAAGCTCTTCAAATCTTTTTTCTTCTTCTAAACTAAGAGTTGTCATTGTTTTTCCTTAATTATTATAATCTTTAGTTTGCCACCAAAAGTGGCAAGTAAAAATTATTTTTCTAAAGCTTTCTTAATTCCTTTTGCATAATCAGGTGAAATTTTTTCAAAATGTTCTAAAGCTCTAGTGATAATTTTTTCATCAACTCCTTCCATAGAAGCAGCGATATTATGAAAAAGTTGAGTTTTTTGATCATCATTCATAAGATTAAATAAAGCTCTTGGTTGAGTATAAAAGTCATTATCTAGTGGAGCATATCTTTGTGCCACGCTTTCTAAGACTAAATCAGGTTCAAGATAGCTTTTATCTTCTTTTGGGCTGTTATCATAGCTGTTTGGTTCATAATAAGCTGCATCATTTTTATAATTATCAAAATTCATAGCACCAGCGACATTGTAAGTATTCACTTCGCTTTTTGCACGATTTACTGGTAAAAGATGATAATTAGTTCCTATTCTATATCTTTGTGCATCAGGATATGAAAAAATTCTAGCTTGCAACATTTTATCAGGGCTAAAGCCAATTCCAGGAACGATATTGCTTGGACTAAAGGCAGCTTGTTCAACTTCATTAAAATAATTTTGAGGATTTTTGTTTAGAATCATTTCGCCTATATCCATCAAAGGTACAAGACTATGAGGCCAAATTTTTGTTAAATCAAAAGGATTAAATCCAAGCTTTTCTATATCTTTTTCAGCAAGAATTTGAACTTGAACTTTCCATTTTGGAAAATCTTTATTTTCTATAGCATTATAGAGATCTCTTTGATGACTTTCCCTATCCTTTGCTATAAGCTCTGCAGCTTCTTGGTTGGTAAGATTTTTAATCCCTTGTTGGGTTTTAAAATGGAATTTCACCCAAAATCTTTCATTTTTATCATTAATAAAACTATAAGTATGGCTTCCAAATCCATGCATATGACGATAACTTGCAGGAATTCCTCTATCACTCATAAGAATGGTTACTTGATGTAAGCTTTCAGGACATAAACTCCAAAAATCCCAAGCAGCATTATTGCTTCTTAAATGTGTTCTTGGATCTCTTTTTTGAGTATGGATAAAATCAGGGAATTTATAAGCATCACGGATGAAGAATGTCGGAGTGTTATTTCCTACCAAGTCCCAGTTTCCTTCTTTGGTGTAAAATTTAATAGCAAAACCTCTCACATCGCGTTCAGCATCTGCTGCACCTGCTTCACCTGCTACTGTTGAAAAGCGTAAAAATAATGGAGTAACTTCGCCTTTTTGAAAAATTTTAGCTTTGGTATAAGCACTTAAGTCTGCTGTAATTTTTATTTCGCCATAAGCTCCACTTCCCTTAGCATGAACGGTTCTTTCTGGAATTCTTTCTCTATTTTGATGAGCAAGTTTTTCAAGTAAAAGATAATCTTGCATAAGTAAAGGTCCTTTTGCGCCTGCGCTTAATGAATTTTGGTTATCGGCTATAATGTTTCCAAAATCGTTAGTCAATTTTTTCATTGTTTTCTCCTAAATAATAAAATTTATTAATTAGTAAATTATATCTATTAAAAATTAAAATTAACTGAATAATTGCATTTTATTAATAATAAATTTCAAAATAAATTTAGTTTTTTTATATTATAATAATAATTATCAAAATATATTTTAAAAATCACAAAGGAGAATTTATGTCAGTTTTGGTTATTGGTGCAGATGAAATCACTCCTATTAGAGCTGTTTTACATGATTTAGGTGCTAAAAAAATAGAACACTGGGATGCGCGTAATGAAAATAGAGTTAATCGCAAGCCGATTCCTTGTGATACAGAATGTATAGTAATGTTAACAAGCTTTTTAAATCATAATACTATGAAAAAAATCAAAAGTGAAGCTAAAAAGCGTAAAATTCCATTAGTTTGTGCAAAAAGAAGTGTAAGTTGTGTGTATTGTGAATATTGTAAAATTTTTAATCTTAATAAAGAATTTTCTTGCTATAAAGGTTAAAGATGTTATTTGGATTTGATGATAAGCGAGAATTTATACCGCAAATTTATCGCTATTTAAACAATCAAGAGCTTATGTTGACTTTTTTAACTCAATATAATGCGAGCGTTGATAGCGCTCTAAAAATTCCTCTTTTATATGCAAAAAATACCAAGAGTTTAAAAATGATATTTGGAAATTTTTTACATGATATAATGCATGTTTCATTTGGTAAGATTCAAAATATAAATATCAAGCTTAATGCATACGCTTTTTACTTTCAAAAAAGAAAAAGCTTAATTTTTAATACTAAAATATCTAAGAATGTCGATCTTTTAAGACTTTTAAGAATTTATCTTTATGGCATTTGTTTTGATGCACAAATTTTATTTAGCTCTTATGTTTATGATAAGGTTTCTTTTCAAAATAATGGAAAAAATATAGATCAAGATGGTGATCTTATTATAATAGATAAGAAATTTGCAATTTTACCACTTTGCAAAGAGATTAATATACATAATTTAAAAATTGAAAATGAAATTCATGGATTATTGGATTTAATAAAAGAAAATAATTTTGAAAAATTTTATATTGTTTGTCCGCGTAACAAAAATTTCACACATTTTATTGAAATAAAACATTTTTTGTGTGATTTAAACAAAACTATGTTAAAATTAGTTCCGTATAAAATATCAAATCAAATTATAAGGAGAAAATAATGTCAGTAGCAGTAATCTATGGTAGTGCTATGGGAAATACAGAAGGAGCGGCTAATACAATTGCTTCAAAACTTGGAATTAGCGATGTTTTTAATATCTCAGATATTGATGCATCTAAAATAAATTCTTACGATAAATTAATTTGTGGAACTTCAACTTGGGGAAGTGGTGATTTGCAAGATGATTGGGATGGTTTTGATTTTTCAGGGCTTAGTCTTGGTGGAAAAACTGTAGCTGTATTTGGTATGGGTGATAGTGAAAGTTATTCTGACACTTTTTGTGGTGGCATGGGTAAATTAGCTCAAAATTTAAAAGATGCAGGTGCAAATTTGGTAGGAGAAGTTTCAACTGATGGTTATACATTTGAAGCAAGCGATGCGGTTGTAGATGGTAAATTTGTTGGACTTGCTCTTGACAATGATAATCAAGAAGATCAAACTGAATCAAGAATTGATGCTTGGGTAGAACAAATTAAACCTTATTTTGCTTAATAGTTCTTAAAATCAAGAGTCTTTATACTCTTGATTGTCTTTTCTTAAAAATAAAAAAAACTCACTATTTGATTTATAATTTTATTTTCTAAAGATAATTGACAGCGTTCTTTATTTCCAAGATAAGCCGTTCTTGCAAGAAGACTTGTTTTTTGAGAATTGTGATTTTTAGAGTTGATTTGTAAATTAACCTGCATAGTATAGTAGTTTTCCACCATCCATTCTCCATCGCTTTCCAAAGGATCAAAATCATAAAAAAATCTTGCTGAAGTTGTGATTTTTTGAGCATAAGAATGCTTTTTCATATCTACAAGATTGATTAAAATTTCATAATCTGCATTCTCTTTTACTTCTTTTAAACCTAAATTTTTAAGTTTTAAAGCCAAATCTCTATCCAAAGTAGTTCGAAGTTGATTAGGATTTTGAAAGGAAATTTTAAAACTTTGTTGTTTTTGCGATCTGATAAAAATGCCTTCATTGCTTGTTTGAATAAAGCTTTGTATGAAAGTTGCATTGGTGCAAGCACTCATAAAGAGTGCTATAAAAAAGCTTAAAATTAAAGCAAATTTAGACATTAGGTTTATTTAATAATAGTTGGAGTAGCGCTAAGACCTAATGAGCGATATTTTTCATATAAGGAAAAAACTTCTTTTAATTCTGCATCACTTACTTTTGGATAATTTTTGATATTTGCATCGTAGTATTTGTTTAAAATTGCGATTTTTTCTTTATCATTTTTTGCTTTTTTTGCTTCTTTGTAGATTAGAGCGGATTTTTCAAAAGCAGATTTTCCATGTACTGGAGTTAAAATATAATTAACTTGATAGTTTTTAAGTTCATCATCAATTTGAGCTAAATGTTCTCTACAATAAGGGCATTCAGGATCCGAAAAAACATAAATTGCAGGTTTATTTTTATCTCCCAAAGCTATTACCATGGTTTCTTTTTGTGCTACAGCTTTAGCATTTTTTGTAAAATTTTCTCTTGCTTCTTGAAATTTTTTCATTTCATATTCTTGAGCATAAGAAATTCCCGTTTTCAAGTCGATAAGATCAGGGGTAATAAGACTATCTTTTGTAAAAAGAATGTTTTCTTGTTTTTGTCCATTTAATTCAACGCTTACAATAACACTTTCAAAACCCGTATTACCAACCTTTTGACGATTTGATACACTAACGGTAGCATTTGGAAATTGTGCTTTAATGCTTTTTGAATAAAAATCACTAATTTCTGAATTACTTGCAGCAAACAAAGATGCTGAACAGGCAAGAATTAAACTTAATTTTTTCATAGTTTATAAATCCTTTAAATAAATTATGTTTAATTCTATAATGATTTTCTAAATGTTTGTTAAAAATCTTTTTTCAGTTTCTTTGCTTACTTGAGGAAATTTGTCTAGGTATTCTAAATAAGCAATAGCATATTTTCTTGAAAGATTGAAATATTCTTTCATACTTTGCACATCAAGACTTTGATTTTTTAATAAATTTAAACATTCTTGCATAAGTTTTTCAAGAGCTTGTTTTTCTATAAAAAGATTGTGTGAAAGTCTTACAACTAAGCCTTTTTGGGTAAGTTTTTTGAGTATATTATCTCCGCTTTTTCTATCAAGTTCTAAAAAATCATAAAGATTATAAGGAGCTTCGGGTTTAATACCTTGTTTTTTTAAAATTTCATATAATTGATTATTATTTTTTTCTTGAAGTTTTTCAAAATCTATGCCTTTTTTAAAATAAATTCCATTTTGAAAATCCAATAAATTTGACATTTCTTTAAGTCCGAGTTCGCAAAAATTTTCACTTGCCCAAGTAATCCTTAAAGCTAAAGAATGTGCTGAAAGCATGGCATAAGGATTTTTTTCAAGTATGAATTTGATGAAATTTTTAATTTCTTCTAGACTTTGTAAATGATATACATTAAGATTTTTTTCATCGACAAATACTTGATTTAATTCTTTTGCTAATTTCAATGCTTTTTGATGAGAGAGTTTAAATCTTTGATAGCTTGAAAGCAAACCAAAGCCGTATTTATGTGCGTCTTTTAAGAAAGAAAAAGCTGCTTTAAAATCTTTATTTTTCAAAAACATTAAAAATTTATTTTTTTGTTCTTTTTTTAAAGGTTCGCTTAAAGGATTTAAAACCTTACCACCGCCTATAACGCGATTGTTTTGTAATAAAATAAAAGCCTCATCAAAACTTAAAAATACATTTTTATCAAAACTAAAATGCACAAAAAATTCATCATTTTCTAGTTTTTTTAATATATTTATTTTGCATTCTATTTGTCTTGAACCCACGCAAAAAATCATTTTGCTATTTTGTAAATTTTTTGCTTTAACTAAAGCATCGCATTCTTTAAAGGCTTTAAAATAACCTTTTTTACTTAGCAAATAACCTTTTTTCAACTCTTTATAATCACAATTTAAACTTAAAGCCACACGGTTACAAGCTTTGATTTGCTCTAAATTAGTATCGTGGTTTTGTATATTTTTAACAATGAGTTCTTTTTGAGTGTCTAAACAGATGATTTTTTCATTTAAAGTGATGCTTCCTTCATTAAGACTGCCTGTAACGACAGTTCCTATGCCTTTTAGAGAAAAAACTCTATCGATATAATAATGAAAAATCAGTTCTTCATCGTTTTCTTTGTTTTCTATGGTATAAAGATAATTTTTTAATTCTTCTATGCCTTGATTATTTTTTATACTGGTGTGAAATACTTTTAAAATGGGATAATCTAAATTTTTTAACTCTTCTAAAATTTCTACACTTTTTTGCTCTATATTTTCACAAAGATCACATTTGCTAAGCACTAAAATGATATTTTTAATATCAAGAATTTTTAAAATTTCTAAATGTTCTAAACTTTGTTCTTTTAAACCTTCGTTAATATCTACAACAAATAAACAAACACTAAAGCCAAAAGCTCCACTTACCATAGTTTTAACCAAATCTTTATGTCCTGGAACATCGATAAAAGAAATGTTTTTATCTTTTAATTTAAGATTTGAAAAACTTAAATTAATGGTGATTTGTCTTTCTTGTTCTTCTTTTAAACTATCGCCTTCAAAACCATTTAAAGCTTTAATGAGTGAAGTTTTTCCATGATCAATATGTCCTGCGGTTCCTATAATAACAGATTTCATAAGTTTTCCATTTGATTGATTATAAGAATAAGTTTTTGAAGTTCATTTTCTCGTATAGTTCTAAAATCAAGAACAAATTCATCATTTTCAATGCGTCCTATGATATTTTCTTTTCTAAATCGAGTTTGTAGTTTTAAAGCATCTCCTTGAAAAGTCAGTATATAAGTATCTAAACTTTTATCAGGCATAGAACCTCCTCCTACTAAACTTTTGCTTTTTTTGAGCCGGGTTTGAAATTTTAATTCTTTTTGCACTCTTAAAGCTTTTTTTTCTATAAAGGATAAGTCATCATTTAAAAGTTTTAAGGTAATAATTTTTTCATAATCTTTTTGCAAATAAGCTTTTAAGCTTTCGTTTAAAAAAGATAGAGTTAATTTATCCACTCTTAGCATTCTTAAAAGTTGATTTTGTTTAAGCTTTTCTATGAGTTCTTTTTTTCCAAGTATAATGCCTGCTTGCACACTACCAAAAAGTTTATCTCCGCTAAAACTTAAAATATCACATTCTTGCACGAGTTTTTTGATTTTAGGTTCATTTTTAATCAGTTTTTCGTTTAAATTTTCACACCAGCCAGAACCTAGATCATAATAACTCAAAAGCCCTTTTTCTTTTGCTAGTTCATGTAGATCTTTTATATTTACTTCACTGTGAAAACCCATAAGAGCGAAATTAGACTTGTGGGTTTTTAAAATTAGAGCGGTATTTTCACTGATAGCTTGTTCATAGTCTTTTAAGTGTGTTTTGTTGCTAGTTCCAACTTCGCAAAGCTTTACACCTGCAGCTTTTATCACTTCAGGCACACGAAAACTTCCGCCAATTTCTACAAGTTCTCCTCTTGAGCTTATGACTTCTTTATCATAACAAAGAGAATTAAGTACTAAAAAAACTGCTGCAGCGTTGTTATTGACCACTAAAGCATCTTCACATTCAAAAAGCATTTTAAGTTTTTCTAGTACCAAAGCATAGCGAGAGCCTCTTTTTCCATTTTCTAAATCAAACTCTACATTAGAATAATTACAAATGATATCTTTACACGCTTCATAAAGTTCTTCATGGATTACACTTCTACCAAGGTTTGTATGTATAACCACTCCGCTTGCATTAATCACACTTTGTAAATCTTTGCGGTAAAAAGTTTTGATTTCTTTTTTGATTTCTAAAAGTAGTTTATCTTTAGAAATTTCATCTTGGGAAAAATTTTCTTTTAGTTTTGCGACAACTTTTTTACAAAAAAATGCTTTGATATAAAAAGGATAGGATTTTAAACTCTCATCTTCAATAAGAGTGTTAATCTGTGGAAAAGTTCTAAATTTGTTCATCTTAAGCCTTAAGAAAATATTTGGTTATTTTAACATAGAATTTATAAAATGATGTTTTAAAGAGATTAAGGAAGACAATGCAAGATTTTGTTTATATAAAAAATGATGTTTTAATCCCTTTGCCTGATGCTATTGAAATTTTAGATCAGGCAAATGATAAAGAAGCATTAGTTTGCAATGATAAAAATCAAAAAGCACAAATTTATGCCCCTGAGATTAATTTTTATCTTAAAAATTCTCAAGATGAAATTTTAGAGCAAAGTAAAAATGTTTTAACGCTTTATGAAGCAAGAGCTAGCGTTTATGATTTAGGGCTTGATTTAGAACAAAGTAAAGAAGTACAAAACCGTTTAATTGTCGCAGATGGTGACGCTCAAACTGTAGAGTTTTTAAAAGAACATGGATTTAAGGTTATTGCTTTAAGCAGTGCAGAAATTTTAGCTGTTTTTGGAAGTGTAGGGGAACTTTGTGCTGTGGTTAAAAATCAAGGCGAAGAAGTGGAAATAGATTTTGATTTTTTGCTTTTTAAAGCTAAGGATTTAAGCGTTGTGCGTAAAGATTTTACAAGACAAAGTGGATGTTATAATCTTTTAAATTTTGAAAATCTTGAAGTATTGTTAGAGTTTTTGCAAAGCAAAAGTCCAAAATATCATTATAAAACTTATATTAGCTATAATGCTAGCGTGTGTCAATACCACGAAAGACGCAGTGAGCATTGTGCAAAATGTGCTGAAATTTGTCCTACTGTGGCGATTTTAAAAGATGATGAAAAAAAGCATTTAGAATTTTCTCAAGTGGATTGTTTGGGTTGTGGAGGATGTATTAGCGTGTGTCCTAGTGGATCACTTGATTATGCTCCTATGCCAAGAGAAAGTTTTTTTACCCTTTGTGAGTTTTATAAAGATAAAAAAATTTTAATCATTCCTAAAAAAATGTCTTTAGAAAATTTAAATCTTGTTTTACCAAAAGATGTTTTACCCTTTATGATAGAGGGTGAAAAGTGGCTTTCTTCTATGCATTTTTTAACACTTTTGCAAAATAGTGGAGCAAATTTGGTTTTTTATACGGACTTTGTATCTCGTGGTAGCAACGAGGCTATTGTACTTTTAAATACTTTTTTTGAGAGAAAATTTCAAAAAAAAGCTATTTTTGTTGCCAAAGATGAAAAAGAATTGCAAAATGTTTTAAAAGAGCAAGAATTCATACAAGATTTAAAATATGATTTTCATAACAACACCTTAACTACAAGAGAAAATTTTGCCAAAAGAATGCAAGAAATGATAAAAAATGAAGATTTTGGCAGTATAGAAAGTGGCGAATGGTTGCGTTATGGTAAGGTAGAAATCAATCCTAACACCTGTACGCTTTGTCTTTCTTGTGTGGGTGCCTGTAATGTAGGAGCTTTAATCGCTGATAAACAAGAAAATGCTTTGAAATTTAATGCTTCTCTTTGTACGACTTGTGGGTATTGTGAGTTAAGTTGTGCCGAAAAAGATACTTTAAAATTATTTCGTAGTGGAATGGAGTTTAGAGCTTCTTATTTTGAATATCAAACCATGGCAAAAGATGAGCTTTTTGCCTGTATAGAATGCGGTAAAGAATTTGCCACCAAAAAAGCTGTAGAAAAAATAGCCAATTTAATGAAGCCTAAATTTGGTAATGATGAAAATAAAATCAAAACACTTTATTGTTGTGCAGATTGCAAGGCAAAAGTGATGATAAAAGCAATGGGTTTTGCGGGGCAAAATTAGATTTAGATCTTAATTTTGCCTTCTAATTCTTCTTTATTTGTAAGTTTACTATCAAATTTAACAACAAGATTTTTAGAGTTTTTATAAATATCTACAACTCCTAAATTTTCGCTAAAAGTACTGAAATTTAAAGGTGTTTCTAAAGGTAGATAAAGGTTTTTAAAATCAGCTGGATTTTTTAAGAAAAATAATGCCACAAGCCAAATTAGAGCTAAAATTACTAAAATAATAGCCAAAAGATTTAAGGCATCTAGATGTAAAAATATCCCTCCGATAATACCACCTATAAAACTTCCACCATATCCAAAAGCATTAAATAACCCTAATGCTGCACCTTTTTCATGAACTTTACAAAATTTTGATGCGCAACTTTGCATAATAGGTTCGTGTAAATTAAAACCTATAAAAAAAATCACAACCGCTATAATAAAAAAATCTATAGAATTACTAAAAGTAAAAAAAAGATAAGAAAGTATGAAAAAAACAATTCCTAAGAGTAAAATTTGTTTAGCTAAACCTCTTTTTTCGCCTAAACTTCCAGCAAAGCCCATAGCGATAAAACCTGCTATCATAGAAGCGCTATAAACAATCCAAAGTTTATCAGAAGTAAAGCCTAAATGTTTTACTAGAATGATAGGAATGCTTAAAAATGCTATACTCATAAGCATTTTTTGCATGAAATTAGTAAGATTCATAAGGGCTAAATTTTTTTGTTTAATAAGATGAAAAAAAGGAGTTTTTTCATTTTCATGAGTGATTTTGTTTTCTTTAGGTACAACGGTATAAAGTAAAATTATACATAAAAGAGACAAAGCTGCACTAAGATCAAAAAGGCTAGATAAACCCCATTTTGCACTCATTAGAGGAGAAATGACCATAGAAGCTGCAAAACTAAGTCCTATAAAAGAACCCATTACCGCCATGGCTTTACCACGATTTTCTTCTGTGATAAAATCACTTATCATTGCCGTAGCTACTGCTCCAATAGCTCCTGCACCTTGGAGCATTCTTCCTAAAAGCATGATGTAGATATTTTCCGCAAAAGAGCAGATTAAAGAGCCTATTATAAAAATAATCAGTCCAATGAGCATGGTTTTTTTACGACCAATTTTATCACTTAAAATTCCAAAAGGCATTTGTAAAATCATTTGGGTTAAGGCATAAACACCAACTAAAAGTCCCACTAAAAATTCATTAGCACCTTCAAGTTTTAAAGCATAAAGACTTAGAACTGGCAAAACTATAAACAGCCCAAAAAATCTTGTTCCAACTATGAAAGATAAGGGTAAGACATTATTTAGCATTATCAATTTCCTATTAAATTTGAAATTTAAATTAGGATAATTTTACTATGAAATGGATTAAGCATTGATTAACATCGTTTTATCATTTGATATTTAAAAGCTACGCACAAGGATAAATTTTATAAAATCATATTTTTGTTTTGATATTATTTTGGAGCTTTTGTTATGAAGATTATCCTAGCTACGAGCAATAAGCATAAAGTTTTAGAACTTAAAGAAATTTTAAAAGATTTTGAAATTTATGCTTTTGATGAAGTTTTAACGCCTTTTGAGATTGAAGAAAATGGAAAAACTTTTAAAGAAAACGCCTTGATTAAAGCAAGAGCAGTTTTTAATGCTTTAGATGAAAAACAAAAAAAAGATTTTATCGCTTTAAGTGATGATAGTGGTATTTGTGTAGATATTTTAGAAGGAAACCCAGGAATTTATTCTGCTCGATTTAGCGGTAAGGGCGATGATAAAAGTAACCGTGATAAACTTGTCAATGAAATGATAAAAAAAGGTTTTAATCAAAGCAGGGCACATTATGTTGCTGCTATTGCTATGGTAGGTTTGATGGGGGAATTTAGTACACATGGAATCATGCATGGAAAAGTAATAGATACAGAAAAAGGTGAAAATGGTTTTGGTTATGATAGCCTTTTTATTCCAAAGGGTTTTGATAAAACCTTAGCCCAGCTTAGCGTGGATGAGAAGAATAACATCTCTCATCGTTTTAAAGCCTTAGAGCTTGCAAAAATCATTTTAAAGATTTTAAATAAAGGATAAAAATGAAAAATTTTTTAAAATATATAGCTATTATTGTTTTAATATATGCTCTTTATGTTGGTTTGGAAACTTGGTTTTCTTAGAATAAATAGTGATTAAAAAACTTGGTAATAAGAACAAACTTCCACTTAAAAGCAAAATCATTACAAAAACGGTTAAAATTCCAAAATAAATTGTTGGAATGAAATTGCTACTCATCATCACGCTAAAACCTAAAACTATACTAATGGTAGTATAATAAAGTGCCGAACCTATACTAAGGTGAGAAGTCATAATGGCTTCTTCTAGGCTTTTGTTTTTAATTTCTTCTCTAAAACGATAAATATAATGCAAGGCATCATCAACGCCTATACCTATAGCAATAGCAGCTATAGTAATACTCATCATATCCAAAGGAATACCTAAAAGCCCCATAAGAGCAAAAACCACACTTAAAGGAATAACATTTACCAATATAGCCGCAACTGAAAATTTTAAATCCCTAAAAACAATGATAAAAAGTATGAAAATAGCTAAAATTACAAATATAAGAGTATCAAATTGCGATGAAAAAAGACTTTGAAGCATATTATTATAAAGCACCATTATGCCTGTGATTTGCACTTCTACTCCATCGTTTTTTACAAGCTCGTTGAGCTGTTTTTTAAGATCTATTAAAAACTCATTACGTCTTAAATTCGGATCAGAATCAACAATACGCATGCTAAATCTTAACTCGTTATTTTCTATACTTACAAAAGGTGAAAGCAAGTCTTGTTTAAATTTAGCAGGTAAATTCTCATTTAAAAATGCAAGAGCAAAATCATCTAACTCTTTTCCATCGTTGATATTTTTCCCTAGGGTTAAAAGACTATTAAGACTTAAAACCGAACCTACAAATTCTTTGTTTTCTAAAAATTCATGAACTTTTTTTGCAATGCGTGTTTTTTTAGAGTCAAACCAATAAGTTTCTTGTGTGGCTAAATTTTCAAATTCACTTTCAAAACTATCAAGAGTATCGCTTGTATTTTGATCGTTTTTATTATTTTGAAAACGAATGATTACTTCTAAAGGCAAGGTTCCACCTAGATTTTTATCAATAACCAAAAGTCCTTTTTTGATTTCACTACCATCTTTGAAATAATTGACAAAAGAATTTTCAACTCTGAGTTTTGAAATGCCTATTAAAGCTAAGATTATAGCAAGAACTGAAATTCCATAAATCATGCGACGCTTTTTAGGATCAAGAGCGGTTTTGGCGCAAAAGGCTAAAAGATTAAATTTAAACTCTTTTTTATGATAATTTTTTGGTTTTAAAAGAACTAAGATACTTGCTAAAAACAAATAACTAAAGATAAGAGCTAAACCTATACCTATACTCATCATAATGCCAAGTTTTATGATAGGTTCGATATTTGATAGGATTAAAGAAAAAAATCCTATCATCGTTGTAACAATGGCATAAAGGCTAGGATTTGCTTTGGCTAGTAAGGTTTCAAGCACTATGCGCTCAACTTTAGCTTTAGGATGATTTTGGGTGCTTTCGATAAAATGCGTGATCAAATGAACAACTACACTTAAGGTGATAATTAAAACTAAAGCAACGTAATTTGATGAAATAACTGTGATTTGAAAATTTAAAAGTGCAAAAACTCCACTAGCCGCACTTAAGCTTATAAAACAAATAAAAAGAGGTAAAAAAACAAAACGCCATGAACGGAAAAAATAATAAAGTGCAAATCCCAGTAAAAATACAAGAGAAACACCATAAAGCACAAGATCAGATTTTATATAAGCTATCATATCATCAGCGATCATGCTTACGCCACCAAGGTAGAGCGTATCTTTATTTTTTTCATAATTTCGAACTATGCTTTTAATAGTATCTAGACTTTGTTTCGTGATAACTTTTTGCTTGTCTTGATGTTCTTTTATGGCAAGACGAATTTGATCTTTTTCTTTTTCATCGGTGGCAAGATCGCGTTTTTCTATAAGGTTATTATAAACTGTATCAGGCTTTAAGTAAATAATAAGCCCTGTTATTTTTCCATCTTTTGAGATGATATTATTTTTATAAAAAGGACTATTTAAAATTTCATTTTGAGCTTTTGTGCGGTTTATGTCTAGGCTTTCTATATTTGGGATATTTTTTAAAAGTTCTTTTAAATCTGTATTTTGCGAACTTTGAAGCAAAGGGGCATTGATGATACTAAAAACGCGTTCTACTAAAGGGGCTTTTTCTAATTCTTCATGAAGTTTTTTTAATTTAACTAAATTTTCATTTGAAAAAGGTTTTTCATCATAGGGTTTGAAGGCTAAAAGTAAAAAATTATCACTTTTATAATGTTTTGAAATTTCTCTAAAAGTTTTTAAATCCGTATCATCTTCTAAAAGTAAACTTTCAGCACTTGCATCTACGTTAAGCTTAAAAGCAAAAAAGCTTAAAAACAGGCATATAAACAAGGTTCCAAAAAAAGTACTTTTTGGACGAGAAATAAAAAACTTTAAAAGCTTTGCAAACATTATTCTATAATGATGCTTTCAAGTTTTTGAAGTAGGACATCAAAGCCTTGGTTGGCTAAAATATCTCCAAATTGCGATCTATAAGTTTGTACTATACTAATGCCTAAAACATCTACATCATAAATAAGCCAGTTGTTATTATCATTGTAAAATTTGAAAATGATATTTTTTTCTTCTCCATCTACTACCATAGAAGTGGTTAAAAAATAGCGTTTTTCATTTTTTAACTCACCATTTTTGACCTTTAAAACCTGATCTTTATAAAGACTGAGTTTATCAGTAAAACTTTTTTTAAGACTTGTTTCAAAGGCTGTGGTAAATTTTTCTTGTTCTTTTGAGTTTAATTTAGAATAATTTTTCGAAAGACTGAGTTTTGCCATGAGTTTATAATCTATTATACTATCAAAAAGTTTAAAGATTCCATCAGCAGCTTGTTTTTTGTCTTCTTTGCTATCTTGTAAAAGTTTTAAGCTTGCATCAATGTTTTTTTGCATAGTACTAGAAATTTCATCTAGCTGTAAGGCAAAAGCATTAAAAAATAAAGCCAAGATTAGAAATATTTTTTTCATTATTTTCCTTTATTTGCTAAGTTCATTGCGTCTTTGCTCGTAAGCATCACGCAAGAATGGATATAAATTAGGCGTGTTGTGATAAATTTCATCAATTTCATCAAGCCTAAAACTAAGTTCATTGCCAAATCCATAAGCACTTATAGCTATACTTGCCCAAGTAGGATCAATGTAAGCGGTAAAACTTGCATACCAAGTTGCAGGTAAAGCAAGAGTGTCTCTAAGATTACTAGGGCCGAGTATAGGTAAGACAATATGAAAACCGCTTCCTACGCCCCAGTGAGCCAAAACGGTTCCTAAGTCCGCGGGATGTTTTTTAAGACCCATTTTTGATGCCACATCCATAAGTCCACCAAATCCCATAATGGTATTAGCAGTAAATCTTTTAAATTCTTCTCCCGCTTCTTCAAATTTAAACTGCAAAACATTGCCTACAAAACGCAAAGGAGCAAGTAAATTATCCAAGAAATTTCTTACTCCTAATCTTATAAATTCAGGAGTGATGGCGTTATAGCCCTTAAGAACGGGGCGCAAACCATAATCATACAAAGCCACATTAAAGCTTGTCATAGCTTTGTTATATCCTGAAAGCGGATCGTTTACTTGATAGTTTTGGTATTCTTGTTCAAAATCATCTAAATTTTGTTCTTTAGCAAAAGCAAAAATAGTAAAAAAAATTAAAATAAAAGATATAAATTTTATTCTCAAGAAAAAACTCCTAAAAATTTTAAAAGTAAGATTATAGCAAATTTTTAATCAAGATTTATATCCCAGTAAAAATCCACCCATTCAGTAGCTTCTTTTACTTTAAAATCAGGCTCCAAAAGAGCGGTTTTTTTGTAAAAAATGGTTGCAATTTTAAGTTCTATATGAGGAAATTTTTCAAGCAAAACTTTTTTTATTTCTACTAAACTTTCTCCGCTATCTACTATATCATCAATGAGTAGAATTTTTTTGTGCTTGCTTAAATCAGGAATATTAAAAATTTTAATAGTATCAAGTTTTTTTGTATCATCGTAATGAATTGAGTTTAAAGCAAAAAGCTGACGTGTTTTTAAAGCTACTGCTAAAGAGTGTCCTAAACTCATTCCTCCTCTTGCTATAGCTAAAAGTGCATCAGGGTTAAAATCTTTTTTAATTTCTTTAGCAAGAATTTTTACATCTTCTTTAAATTCTTCATAGGAGTAAAATATCATTATATATCCTTAATTTATTGTAGTGCCATAAGTAAAAAATTACCCAAAGATAATAAACTTAAAACTATAATGCCAAGATTGATTTTATCCCATTCGCGTTTAAAAATTCTTACAAGTAAATAAGAAAGAAAACCAAAAGCAAAACCTGTGGTAATGGAGTAAGTAAAAGGCATCATGATAATAGTAAAAAAGCTTGCTACAGCTATAGCATTATCTTTAAAATCTATATTTTTAACTTCCATAAACATTAAAATTCCAACCATTACAAGTACGGGGTATATTGCGTTTGCAGGAATGGCTTTAAAAAGTGGCAGTAAAAAAAGTGTAAAAGCAAAACAAATAGCTACAACTAAAGCTGTAAGCCCCGTTCTTCCTCCACTTTCAACACCTGTAGTGCTTTCTACAAAAGCAGTAACTGTAGAAGTGCCTGTCATAGCTCCTAAGGCTGATCCTGTTGCATCTGCCATTAAGGTTTTGCTTAGTTTTTTTTCTCCATTTTTTGGATCATCAAAAATCTTTCCTCTTTCACCCACACCTGTGATGGTTCCTATACTATCAAAAAGTTGAGTGATAAAAAAAGTAAGAATTATAGGTATCATAGTAATATTTAAGGCACTTTTGATATCAAGTTGTAAAAAGATGACTCCTAAACCATTTTCCATGCTAAAATTTGGCAAAGAAAAGATTTGCACAGGAAAACTTGCATTATCTAAATGAAAAATCCAAGCGATAATAGAGCTTACTAATACCCCCAAAATAAAAGCTCCGCGAAGTTTTATAGCCCAAAAAAATATGATTAAAGCTAGGGTAAAAATTCCAAAAAGCACATGAGGGCTTTTGAAATTTCCTATGCTGACTAAAGTATCTTTATTATGCATTATCACACCCATTTGACTTAAGCCTAAAAATGCAATAAAACAACCTATACCGGCACAAATTGCAAGACGTAAATCTTTTGGGATATTACGGATTACCCAAAGGCGAAAATGCGTAAAAGAAAGTATGAGAAAAATAATACTTGAAATAAAAACAGCTCCTAAGGCACTTTGCCAAGCTATGTTTTGACCTAAACAAACTGCAAAGGTAAAATAAGCATTTAAACCCATTCCAACACTCATAGCTACAGGAGTATTGGCAAAAAAAGCATTAAAAGCACTTGCAACTATGGTGATTAAAGCTGTTGCGGTGATTAAAGCTTCTATAGGCATTCCTGTATTTCCTACTATGCTAGAATTTACAGGGATAATATAAACTATAGCCAAAAAAGTAGTAAGCCCTGCTATAACTTCAGTTTTAAAACTCGTATTGTTTTCTTTGAGTTTAAAAAAGTCCATTTTTTCTCCTTAGTAGGTTTTTAGCTCGTTATACAAACTATCGCGTTCTACAGGAATAAGATTTGAAGTTTTTATCATATCGATAAAAGTTTTTAAACTTGTGCCTTTGGCAGATTTTGCACCACCTGCGCTTTGTATGCTTTCTTTTTCTATGGTGCCGTCTAAATCATTAGCTCCAAATTCTTGTGCTACCATGGCTAAATTTAAAGTCATTGTTGCCCAGTAAGCTTTGATATTTTTAATATTATCAAGCACCAAACGAGCAATGGCAATGGTTTTTAAAATTTCTTCACTATCTATGATTTTATCAGTTTGTATAAAGCTATTATCCCTTTGCCAAACTAGAGGGATAAAAGCATTAAATCCACCGGTTTGATCTTGAAGATCACGCAGTCTTAACATATGATCGACCCTGTGATGTCTTTCTTCTATATGTCCAAAAAGCATGGTAGCATTACTTTGTTTGCCTTTTTCATGCCAAAGTTTATGAATTTTAAGCCAATTTTCACTGCTAACTTTTCCATGACAAATTTTCTTACGCACTTCTTCATCAAAAATTTCAGCTCCACCGCCTGGCATGGAATCAACGCCGTATTCAAGCATTTTTTCTATCACTTCTTCATAGCTCATTTTAAAACGACGATGTAAAAAATCAATCTCAGCAGCAGTCATAGCTTTTACATGAAGATTAGGATATTTTTCTTTTATCATTTTAAAAATTTCTAAATACCATTGCCAAGTTGTATCTTTGTTATGAGCTGAAACGATATGTACTTCTTTGGTTTCTCGTTTTACGGTTTCATCAACAATTTTCATGATTTCTTCATGAGTCATCAAATAAGGATTAGGATTTTTTCGGTGTGCTGAAAAGGCACAAAATTTACAGGTATCTGCACAGATATTAGTTGGATTGATATGACGATTGATATTAAAATAGACTTTTTTTCCATGAAGTTTAGTGCGTTTTTTGTGAGCGTATTTGCCTAGGGTAAAAAGATCTAAATCCCAAAGTGCATTGGCTTCTTCTTGGTTTAATCTTTCTTCATTTTCTAGTTTGGTAATTAAATTTTTCATTTTAATTTTACTCTTTTGCTGTTTTTAAATAAAGCATTATAATTTTTGCTTACTGAAAAAGAGTTTATAGAAAAAGCCAAAATAAAAGATATTTTTGTTAAGATTATTATTAAAATATTAAAATTTAAAGAGAGTGGAAATTTTGTTAAATAAAGAATTAGAAATTTTTAAAAAAAATCTTAGTTCCTATACCCAAAGTTGTAGAAAATTTTTTCTTAAGCAAGGGGCGTTTAGCTTATATCATTCTAAAAATATGGATAATTTCATAAAAAAAGCTTATGATATAGTTCTTAAAGATTATTTTGATGATTTTTCACCTCCAAGTGATAATATCCCTTTTTGTGTTTTAGCAAGCAAAGCATATGCAAACAATAGTCTTTGTTTTAATGAAAGTATTTCTTTGATTTTTGTTTATAAAGATATTAAGGCTTTTCATTTAAAACCTATGATTAAGGCTTTTATTGAAATTTTAAATGATGCACATTTGCAAATTGACTCTGTTATCTTAGAATTTAATGGACTTTATAATGCTAGCAATGAGCTTAAGACTTCTATAATACAAACTCGTTTCATATGTGGTTCTAGGATTTTATTTAAAGGGATTAAGACGAAATTTGAGAGTATTTTAGAAGAAAATAAAAATGATTTTGCCAAGCTTTTGCTAGAAAATTTTAAAGAATTTGATATTCCATTTATAAAGCAAGAATTTAATATCTTAAAAGATTTTGGCGGATTAAATCATTTAAGATCCTTAGAGAGTTTGCTTGTTCTTTTTAAGACTTCTCCAAAAAATTATGCTTTAAATTTTATAGATGAAAAAAATTTAAGCGAGTTGCGTTTAGCTGGAGATTTTTTACTTTCTTTAAAATCAGCGATGAATTTATTAAGTGCTAAAAATGAGGATGAATTTTTACTTATTAATGTTCATGATTTGAGTGAATTAATGTATAAAAAAGCTAAAAAACATTTTGGAGCAAATGAGTTGTTGGTTCAAAAGGCTTTGCAAAGTATGCATACTATAGGTTTTTATACGCACTTTTTAGCAAAGCAAATTCAAGATGGATTAAATCATGCTCTTAAACAAGAATATAAATTTAAAACTCTTATAGAAGTTTTAGAATACTTATTAAAACTTGAAGATAAAGAGGTTATTTTCGATCTTAACTTGGTTTTTGCCCTAAGAAGATTGAAATACGGTAAAAAAGATATAGAAAAAGCTTTAATACTTTTTGAGAAAATTTTTTATAAAAGGCATAGTTTTTGTGTTTTAAAACTTTTGCTTGATAGTGGAATTTTAAAAGATTTATGCAAGCCTTTTTGGACAGTTCGTTTTTTAAGTGATGAAGAAGGAAATTATAGTTTTGATGAGCAAGTTTTTCTTATGTTAAGTGAATTTGAAAAATACGAAGATGAGCTTGAGATACTCCAAAAACTTAAAACCGATGAAAAAATGATTTTAAAGCTTGTGATACTTTTAAGCGCTATAGAAAGTGAAAATGAAATTTCTTTAGCAGGCATATATAGAGCGTATTGCTCCAAATTTGATTTAAAGAATGAAATTTTAGAATGGGGTCTTAAAATATTTAAAAACAATAATGCCTTAAAAGATCTTGTAGAAAAAGAAGATATATATAATCCTATTGTTGTAAGTAGTTTGGTTTCTAAATTAGAAAATTTAGAAAATTTAGAGCTTTTATACACTTTAACTTGGCTAAAGGCTAAGGCTTTAAATTACAATGCTTTTTATTTTAGAGTTCTTGATAAACTTTTAGAAAATGCAAAACAAGGTTTTGAAGATGAAAATCTACTTGAAGAAAGCGCAAGAAGAGTAAAAAAAGAATTAACGCTTAAAAGAAGTAAGATTTTTTTAGAGCAAGATGAAATTTTGCAAGATAAAATCATACATATCAAATCAAATCTTTTTATTATAAAAAATACTTTTGAAGATATTGTTATGATTTCTAAATTAGCCAAAGAAAATGATTTTAAATTTTGGTTTAGCAATGAAACAAATCTTAGTTTGCAAATTATTGCACCACTTCATTTTAATATTGCCATTATTTTAAGTTCTTTAACAAATTTAAATCTTATTTTCATGAATTTTTTTGAACTTTTTGATGATAAAATTTATTTAAGATTTGAATATGATAATATTATCAGTGATGAGCAAAAACTAAAACTTTGCGAGCTTTTAAATTCAAATCTTTCTGGTTTTAATTTGAAAAAAATTAAAAAGCCAATCATTAAAAAAGATGAGTTAAAATTAGACTTAAATTATTCTAAAATGTATGCCAAATTAGGTCTTAATACTAAAGATCAGCAAGGTTTAATGGCGTATTTGATGAATGTTTTTAATGAACTTGAACTTGTTTTATGCGCAGCAAAAATTCAAACCATAAGACAAAGGACGCGTAATATTTTTATTTTTCAAAAGAATGAAAAACTAGAACATAGCGAGCAAAAGTTAGTTAATTTATTAATAAGTGAGTAAAAAAATGTGTGGAATCGTAGGCTATATAGGAAATAATGAGAAAAAACAAATTATACTAAATGGACTTAAAGAATTAGAATATCGTGGCTATGATAGTGCGGGTATGGCAGTGATGCAAGAAGGTGAGCTTAGTTTTTTTAAAGCTGTAGGAAAACTTGAAAATTTGGCGAATAAATGCACGGATTTTGAAAGTCAAGGTTATGGTTTTGCTATAGGTCATACAAGATGGGCAACTCATGGTAAGCCTACTGAAATCAATGCACATCCTCATTTAGGACAGTATTCTTGTGTGATTCACAATGGTATTATAGAAAATTATAAAGAAATCAAAGATAAACTTGAAAAAGAAGGCGTGAGTTTTTTAAGTCAAACCGATACTGAAGTTATTGTCCAGCTTTTTGAATTTTACGCAAGAAATTTGGGAGTTTTTGAAGCTTGGCAAAAAACCATCAAAGAACTTCGCGGTGCTTTTGCTACTTTGTTAGTAACAAAAAAAGATCCCAATCATGTGTATTTTGCAAAAAATGCTGCTCCTTTGATTATCGGTAAAAATGCAAATAAAGAATGGTATTTTTCTTCAGGTGATGCACCTTTGATAGGAAGTTGTGATGAGGTAATGTATCTTGAAGATTTAAGCTTGGGATACGCGAGTAAAGATGAGCTTGTTGTTTATGAAAATGATGTTTTAAAATCACTTTGTTTTTCTAAGCTTTCAGGCGATAAGGCTTATGCAAAAAAAGACGGCTTTCGCTTTTTTATGGAAAAAGAAATTTATGAACAAAGTCGCGTGATGAGTGAAGTTTTAATGGGACGTATTCAAGGCGATGAAGTCGTTTTTGATGAGCTAAACAATGAAGATTTAAGTCAAGTAGATGAAATCACGCTTTGTGCTTGTGGAACAAGCTATCATGCTGCAATGGCAAGTGCTTATTTGTTTGAAAGAATTGCTAAAGTTAAAGCTAAGGTAGAAATTGCAAGTGAATTTCGCTACCGTGAAGCAATTATAAAAAAAGATTCTTTATTTATCGTTATTTCTCAAAGTGGAGAAACAGCAGACACTTTAGAGGCTTTAAAGATTGCAAAAGAGCAGGGTGCTAAGACTTTTGCAATTTGTAATGTGGATAATTCTAATATAGTGCGTTTAGCACATCTAAGCCTTTTAACTCGTGCGGGCATAGAAAAAGGAGTTGCTTCAACTAAAGCTTTTGCCACTCAGGTTTTAACACTTTGGATGCTTGCTATTTTTATGGCACAAAAAAGAAATTTAAATGTTTCTGCTGAAATTAAAGCGCTTTTACATACTCCAAATTGTGTGAGTGTAAAACAGGCTTTACATGAAAAAATTCATCGTTTATCCAAGCGTTATTTAGATGGACATGGCTTTTTCTTTATAGGTAGAGATGTGTTTTATCCTTTGGCCTTAGAAGGAGCTTTAAAACTTAAAGAATTATCTTATCTTCACGCTGAGGGTTATCCTGCAGGAGAGATGAAACATGGCCCTATTGCTCTGGCTGATTCTAAACTTTATACTATAGCTTTAATGCCAAAGCATATGCTTTATGAAAAAACAAAATCAAATGTTGAAGAGCTTATTGCTAGGGATTCTACAGTGCTTAGCATTTCGCCTTTAGAATTTGATTTGAGCGATGATTTTATAAAAACCAATGAGCAAGATCACTATATGTGTGAATTTTTTGAAATGATGGTAATTACTCAACTTTTAGCAATGGAAATTTCTATAAGACTTGGCAATGATGTGGATATGCCAAGAAATTTGGCTAAAAGCGTAACAGTCGAATAATCCGTGCAGTTTAAAGAAACTGCACATAACTTTCAAATACTTCAAAAATTATAAATAAATTTTAAATTATAAGCTAATTTTATGCTTATTTTTGCTTAAATAATTCTAACAATATTTCTAGAAAGGAAACACTATGGAATACAGAGTTGAACATGATACCATGGGTGAAGTTAAGGTCCCAAATGACAAATATTGGGGAGCGCAAACTGAAAGAAGTTTTGAAAATTTCAAAATCGGTTGTGAGAAAATGCCAAAGGTTTTAATCTATGCTTTTGCAAATCTTAAAAAATCTTTAGCTTTAGTCAATAACAAACTTGGCAAACTTGATGATGCTAAAAAAAATGCTATAGTTCAAGCTTGTGATGAGATTATCGCAGGTAAATTTGATGATAATTTTCCACTTGCGATTTGGCAAACAGGTTCAGGTACGCAAAGCAATATGAATATGAATGAAGTTATTGCAAATCGTGCCACTGAAATCATGGGCGGAGATTTTCGAAAAGAAAAGCTTGTACATCCAAATGATCATGTTAATATGAGTCAAAGTTCAAATGATACTTTTCCAACAGCTATGAGTATAGTTGCAGTTGAGCAAGTAGAGAAAAAGCTCATCCCTGCGCTTGATGAGCTTATTGCAACTTTTGAAAAAAAAGTAAAAGAATTTGATGGTATTATCAAGATAGGACGCACGCATTTACAAGATGCTACGCCACTTACTCTAGCACAAGAATTTAGTGGATATCTTTCTATGCTTTTGCATTCAAAAGAGCAAATCATCGCTTCTTTACCAACTTTAAGAGAACTTGCTATAGGAGGAACCGCAGTAGGAACAGGGCTTAATGCGCATCCAGAATTAAGCCAAAAAGTAAGTGAAGAACTAACTCAACTTATAGGTACGAAATTTGTTTCAAGTCCAAATAAATTTCATGCTTTAACAAGTCATGATGCGATCAATTTTACTCATGGAGCTATGAAAGGTTTGGCTGCAAATTTAATGAAAATTGCAAATGATATAAGATGGTTAGCTTCGGGTCCAAGATGTGGTCTTGGTGAGCTTATCATTCCTGAAAATGAACCAGGAAGTTCGATTATGCCAGGTAAGGTAAATCCTACCCAGTGCGAAGCTGTTACTATGGTTGCTGTACAAGTGATGGGAAATGATGCAGCTATTGGATTTGCAGCAAGTCAAGGAAATTTTGAACTTAATGTGTTTAAGCCTGTGATTATTTATAATTTCTTGCAAAGTCTTGATTTGTTGGCTGATTCTATGCATTCATTCAACATCCATTGTGCTGTAGGTATAGAACCAAATCGTGCAAAAATCGATCATAATCTTCATAATTCTTTAATGCTAGTTACCGCTCTAAATCCACACATAGGTTATGAAAATGCTGCTAAAGTAGCCAAAAATGCCCATAAAAAAGGTATTTCTTTAAAAGAAAGTGCAATGGAGCTTGGTTTGGTTAGCGAAGAAGATTTCAATAAATTTGTTGATCCTACTAAAATGATAGGCCCAAAAGCCTAGAACATAAAACTTGCCTTTTTAAGGCAAGTTAAATTAAATTCTTATCTTTTAAAATCACATACATTCTTAAAGTTGATACAAAAAAGGTTAAAATTGCAGGACCTAGTATAATACCCCAAAAACCAAAGGTAGAAATTCCTGCTATCATAGCCAAGAAAATTAAAAGTTCGTTGATTTTGGTTGGGGTTTTTACAAGTTTTTTGTTGATCCATTTGATAATTAAAGGCTTGATTAAAGTATCTGCTATAAAAGAAATTACAATTACAGAATAAATAAAAATAACAAGAGCTGAGTTAAGATTGTTTGAGGCAAATTCATAAAGACTTACAGGCACATAAATTAAAGCTCCTCCTATAGCAGGTATGAGAGAACTTACAGCAAAAATTACTCCCATTAAAATTCCATCATAACCATAAAACATTGTGATTAAACCAAAAAGTGCACCTTGAAATATCGCTACAATCACCATAGAGTAAAGCACAACAGCCATAACATTACCCACTTCGCTTAAAACATCATCGAGTTCTTTTTTATCAATAGGAATGATGGATTTAAGATAGATAACAAGTTCTGTTCCATATAGATTTGCAAAGAAATAAAATACGCAAATTAAAACCATATCTATAAGGAATTTAGCTCCTGATTTTGTAAAACTTGAAGCATAACTTAGGATTTGTTTGGAAATGCTATTTAAATCTATAGAAGCTAAAAATTCTTTGATTTTAGGTTCTAAAAAATTAAAGCTTTCAGGCAAGGTAAATTGATAGTTTTTGACATAATCAAGTGTTTGTGTGACTAAATTGATATCAAAATTCTTTAAAGCTTTGGCAAGTTCTATCATGGCATAAACAAAAGGTGCAAAGAAAAGCAAAACCATGCAAGCTGTTGTAAGAATGGAAGCTAAAAATTTATGTCCTTTAGTTAGATTTAAAAATTTCGCATTGATGTTTGAGGTAGCTACCGCCATTAAACTAGCTATGATAATCACAAGTAAAAAACCTTTAAAAAGATAAAGCAAAAGAAATAAAATAACTAAAATAAAGCTTATAAGAAAGATTTTTCCATTTTGCAAAATTTACTCCTCAAATAAAGTTTTTTCATAGTTTAATTTTAAAGCACTATAGCTTTTTGTGCTAGCTATACGCCCTTTTGCAGTGCGTTCTATATAGCCATTAGCAAGCAAATAAGGCTCAATTACATCTTCTATGGTATTTTCATCTTCGCTTAAAGCCGCAGCAATACTTGCAAGCCCGATAGGTTTTTGCTTAGCAGCGGTTAAAAGTTCAAGATATCTTAAATCCATCGCATCAAAACCAAGCTCATTAACTCCTAAAGAATTTAAGGCCTCATTAGCCCTTTTTTCTGTGATAATCTCTTCATCATTAACATCGGCAAAATCCCTTACCCTTTTTAAAAGCCTTAAGGCTATCCTTGGGGTAGAGCGACTTCTTTTAGCGATCTCAAGTGCGGCTTTTTCTTCGCAAGTTTTATTAAGTTTTAAAGCTGCTTTTTGCAAGATGAGAGCAAGTTCGCTATCTTTGTAAAATTCTAATCTAAATTGCATGCCAAAACGATCTCGCAAAGGATTACTAAGCATACCTGCACGTGTTGTAGCCCCTATGAGAGTAAATTTTGGTAAATCGATTTTTATGGTTTGAGCAGCTGGGCCACTACCTATGATAATATCAAGGCGGTAATCCTCCATCGCAGGGTAAAGTACTTCTTCGATAGCAGGGCTTAAGCGATGAATTTCATCGATAAAAAGTATATCTCCTTCGCTAAGATTAGTTAAAATAGCGGCTAAATCCCCGCTTTTTTCTATCATAGGAGCGGCGGTTGTTTTGATATTTGCACTCATTTCATAGGAGATGATATTAGCTAGTGTTGTTTTTCCAAGTCCTGCAGGACCGCTAAAAAGTATATGATCTAAACATTCATTGCGTTTTTTAGCTGCAGCTATAAAGACATTTAAATTTTTTTTAATGCTTTCTTGACCTATATAACCATCAAAATTTGAAGGACGCAATGAAGTTTCGTAAGTTTCATCAAAGGAATATTTTTCTATTTCTACTATTCTATCCATATCTTTGCTTATATTTTGGAAAAATTAAAATAAGATTTTAGCTAAAATTTGCTAGAATTTACATTAAACTTTAATGATTATGGTTTAAAAATGGGAATTTTAACAAAATTAGAATTAGATTATGAAATTGACGATATAGAAAAATTTTTACAATTTTTTAGAACCATGTGCGATAGGTTTGAACCTTTAATCATCAAGCTTGGAAGTGATAGCGTGCGTTATAAAGAAGCCATAAAAGAGCTTGAAACTTTAGCACACAATACCGCTTGGGCAGCAAGACGCTTAAATCTTGAAGAAGTGACTGATTTTTGTGTATTTTGCGAAGAGATGATGGCACAAGCAAATCGCTTTAACGGGCCTGCTAGTGATGAATTTACGGATTGGATGCTTTTGATGAGTGATCAGTTTGAAAAATATTGTCGTTCATATGAAAATGATGATTCTGTTTTAGCGGTTTTTAATCCTTTAATTGTTAATGTTCCAAATATTATTTCTAAATAAGGGAGCGACTTGGCTTCGACAGGAGTAAGTCTGCTTAGATGGCATGTCGCTTTGGGCAAAGCGTAAAAAGCCCAAATAAAATTAAACGCAAACAACGTTAAATTCGCTCCTGCTTACGCTAAAGCTGCGTAAGTTCAGTTGAGCCTGAAATTTAAGTCATACTATCTAGCTTAATTTTCGGTCATTTTTGATAGTGTAGCCTTGCGTTTGACAAGCGTTGAGGTGAAATAAAGTCTTAGCCTTGCTTTTGAGTTTTGGAAGATGAGCGAAGTAGGGTGAAGTAGTCATCTTTGCTAAGCATGTAGAGGTCTTTGTGGGATTATTTTTGGACAGGGGTTCGATTCCCCTCGCTTCCACCATCACGCTAATTTTAAGTAAATCATAAGTTTATTTCAAATTTTTAGAATTTTTTATATGAAGTTAAGATCGATTTATTACCCTTAAAACTTTGATATATTAGGTTTTATAATTTTTCATTAAAAATTTATAGTTTTATTTTTAAGCTTATTTTTAGGGGGGGGGGTATAATTTTTCCTTCAGTTTAAATTTATTGAAGGAGAAACTTATGAAGAAAAATGCTTCGAGCAAGATATTGCTAAGCTTAGGTGTAGCAACTTTGCTTTATTCAGGTGCTTTTGCACAAGAAATCAATCTTACAGAGTCTTCAGATATAGGAAAATATTTTGAAGAAAATGGTAAGGATATCAATCTTAAAAATCCTGATGATTACAAAGGAAAAGATTTAAGTATCAAAATGGGCATCGGGGATTTACCAAGCGATGGCTATGATAGCGCTGATTATCGATTTAACATTGATATCGGTAAAAACAATACTTTAAGCTTTACGCATAATAACAATCAAGAACCTGCTTATGTAACAAATCTAAACGCTACTGCTAAAAAAGTTGAAACAACAGATATAATTTTACAAGCTTTTGCGCCTTCGGTGATTAATGGAGATTTAACTATGACTAGCTCAGGAAAGGAAGCCATTACCGAGGATGAAGAAAAAGGCTCAGGTATAATTCTTTATAATGGAGCAGTTGAAGGAAAAAGTGCTAATGGTAGCTTAACTATAAATGGAAATTTTACCGCCGATAAAACCCTTTTTGCTACTTATGGAAATTTTGTTAAGGTAAATGGAACTGCAAATCTTACAAATTCAAATTTTGGACTTATCAAACGCTCTTATACAGACTTAGAAGCAAATAATGTAATAATGGTTCAAGCTAAAGATTTTAACAAAGATATCTTAGAAGAAAAATCAAATAATAACGCAGGTGCATTACTTGTAAAATTTTTAAATGATTATGTTTCAACTGATCTTCATGGCAAAGATGAATTAGAAACAGGAGCTGTTATAGATATTAGTGATGAAGATAAATACGGCGATGGAATAAAAGGCTTAGTAGATTATAAGCTTAGTATTCAAAGCTGCGGTGGCAATAAATGCTTGGTAGTTAATGGAGGTGCTACTGCAGCAGCTAAAGATAAGCTAGTTCAACTTCAAGTAGATATAGATACTATCGATAAATTACTTAAAAATGATTTTGATTCCGATGAAGCTGAAGTTGAAGAATGGGCAAAAGTTAAAGAAGCCCTTGAAAAACAAAAAACCGAACTTGAACAACTCAAAAAAGAAGCTCAAGAAAACGGCGGTAAAATCGATGATGAAAAATACGTTGATTTAGTAAATAAAAGCTTAAATTTAAATCTTAGTGCTAATGATAAAGCTTCTATCCTAGTACTTCGTTCTATCACAGAACAATTAGGAAGTATAGGAGCAGATTTAGCAAGTAGAGAAGGTGTAAAACTAGCCCTACAAATCAAAAAAGACACAGACAATACAGGTAAATCTGTATCTAATCTAAATTCAGCTTCTAGTGCAGTTAATACCACTATGAATATTTCTAATGATGTTTCTATAGGTTCTCGTGTAGCAATGCTAAACAATCCTTTTGGAACTTATGCTTCTAAAATGAATGGCCTTAAATTTGCTGCTTTAGATAGTGATATGAGACCAAGCTATGTAAATGAATATACCAATAGTGTTTGGGCTAATGCTTTTGGTGGTGCTAACATTATCGATGGAGATAGTGGTGTAATGTATGGTGCTACCGTAGGGGTAGATAAACAAGCTAATGATAATGTTTTATGGGGTGCTTATTTTACTTATGCAAATGCTAAAATCAAAGACAATAATTTAGAACAAAAAAGCGATAACTTCCAATTAGGTATGTATTCTACTATCAATATAGCTCCACAATGGGAACTTAATCTTAAAGCTTATGCTCAAGCTTCTCCAACTAAACAAGACAATGTTCAAATAGATGGTGCATATAACTCAGATTATACAAGCAAATTCTTAGGACTTAGTGCTAATGCAGGTCGTGTGTTTGACTTTAGTGATAATACTTTATTTATTAAACCTTTTGCAGGGATAAATTATTATTTTAGTTATACTCCATCTCATACAGAAAATGGTGCTATTGCTAAAGATATTGATTCTATGAAAAACAATTCTGTAAGTGTTGAAGTGGGTGCTGAATTTAGAAAATATATGAATGAAAACTCTTATATTTTTGTAACTCCAAAAATAGAACAATTTGTTATCAATAGGGGTGATGATTACACAGCTAATTTAGCTATAAATAATGCTTTCTTTACTAGCGTAGAAGCTAACAACAAGAAAAAAACATATGGACAAATTATCGTAGGGGGTAATGTAGATTTTACAAATCAACTCAGTATGAATCTTGGCTTTGGTGCTAAACAAATACTAGCAGGTAAAGTAGATAATAAAAATGAAACTTACTTAAGTGGTCAAGTAGGACTTAAGTATAAATTTTAATCTTAAAAATCATTTCTAAATCTTTCTATAGTTTAGAAACGATTGTTTATTTCTATGGGAAATCTCCTAGGGCTTTATCTTAAAGCCCTTTTTATAACAAACAAGTAAATAAGTCTTTAGAGTAAAAACCCTAAAAACTTTTAGTTTTCTTTGAAAAGTTTGGAAGCTAAGTGCGTTGCACGACTTTGATCTGTATCTTTTTTAAGTGTTTTATAAATTTTACTTACATATTCTTCTAAGGTTTGTTGAGAATCTATGGTTTTTTCAGAAGAAGGAATTTTTTCATACTCTCCATTGTTTTTAAGCTCATAAGCTAAAACATTATCGCTAAGTTGTAAGCGTAAAAATTGAGCTAATTTAGCTTTGCTTCTTTCATCATATATAGGAGTCATAAGTTCTAAGCGACGCTCTAAATTTCTTGGCATCCAGTCTGCACTCGATATAAAATAATTTGGCTCACTATGTTTAAAATAAAATACTCTAGCATGTTCTAAGTATTTTCCTATGATGCTTCTAACGCGTATGTTTTTGCTGTATTCTTCATCAGGTTTTAAGCAACAAATTCCGCGTATGATAAGATCGATTTGCACTCCTTCCATACTTGCTTCATAAAGCGCTTGTATGATATCACTATCCACAAGAGAATTCATTTTAGCTACAATCACACCTTCATTTTTCTTGCTTGTTTCAATGCGTATCATTTCTAAAACTTTTTCTTTGATTTGATTTGGGCTCATTGAAAGAGTTTGAAGACGACGGTTTTTACTAAAGCCTGATAAGATATGAAAAAATTTTGTCGTATCTCTTGCAAATTCTACTTTGCTTGTAAAATAACTCACATCAGTATAGATTTTAGCACTGCTTGCATTGTAATTTCCTGTGCTTAAATGCATATAAAATTTAAGCTTATCCCCTTGTTTGCGTATGACTTGAGAAACCTTAGCGTGGACTTTAAAACCTGTAATGCCATAAATAACATGAGCTCCGGCATTTTCTAAAGCTTTTGCCCAATGAAGATTATTTTCTTCATCAAAACGTGCTTTTAATTCTACCATCACAGTTACTTGTTTTCCATCGCTTGCAGCATCAATTAAAGCTTGAACTATATTAGAATTTTTTTCAACTCTATAAAGTGTCATTCTTATGGAAATTACTTCAGGATCTTTGCTTGCTTCTTTGATAAATTTATAAACTGGATCAAAACTTTCAAAAGGTTGTATGATGAGTATATCTTCTTTTTCTACAGCATCAAAAATAGATAAATTTTCATCAAAAGGTGGTAAAGTTTTAGGCGTGTAAAGTGGGCTTAAAAGATGCGTAAAGTTTTTATTTCCCGCGATTTGCCAAAGGCTAGGGAGATTGAGTAAAATAGAATATTCATAAACATCTTTATGAAAAATTTTCATGTGTGTATTAAGAAATTCTACGATTTGTTCATCTGCATCTTTTTGAATTTGCAATCTTACAAAAGCTCCTTTTCTACGAAGTTTTAAGCCTTGTTCTAAAATCATCATAAAATCATCAGCTTCTTCCTCTTCTATTACTATATCTGCATTTCTAGTCACTCTAAATGCTGCTGAAGCTAAGAGTTTATAGCCTGGAAAAATTTCTTCTGCGTGTTGGTGGACTATACTTTCTATAGGAACATAAATATTTGCACTTACCTCATAAAAACGAGGTAAAACTCTTGGAATTCTAATCATTCCAAATTTTACAAGTTCAGGATGTGCTTTATCACAAATTTTAACCGCTAGTGAAAAAGATAAGTTGTTTAAATGCGGAAAAGGGTGAGTAGCATCAACAGCTATTGGAACAATAACAGGAAAAATATTGGAGAAAAAATACTCATCACATTTTTGTTTTAAATTTTCATCTAAATTCTCATAATGTTTTATGAAAAGATTTTCTTTTTCTAATTCACTTGTGATTTCATTAAAATAACGCTCCAAAAGCTCTTTTTCTTGGTGTAAATATTTGCGTATGGCTTTTAATTGTTGTAACGGTGTCATTTCATCGCTACTGCTTGCATTAACTCCAGCTGAAAAAAGTTGTTTTAAGCCCGCAACGCGTATCATATAAAATTCATCTAAATTAGTGCAATATATAGCTATAAATTTTAATTTTTCTAATAAGGGTAAATTTTTAGAACATTGGTCTAAAACACGAGAATTAAAGCGAAGCCAAGAAAGTTCGCGATTGATAAACATATCAGGACTTATTTGCATTAATTTTTCCTTTTTTTGTTATATTTTATCATTTATTTTAAAATTATTGAATAAAAGTTTCAAATTTTTTAGGTTAATTAAGAGTAAATATATCTTTAAAATTGTATTAAATTCATCTATGTTAAAATTACAAAATTTATTTCTGGGAAATTCTGTGACATTATTGTTTTATTGAAGATTTTAAGAAATGATAATTTTAAGGAGGAAAATTTTGAAGAAAACTTCGAATCTTTTTACTATTTTTCTTGTTTTGCTTTTTGTTTTCTTTGCGGTTGGGTTTTATACTTTTTATAACGCTAAGGGCACATCTTATTTAAGCAATGCAAGCGAATCTTGTAATAACTGCCATATTATGAATGAAGTTTATAATGAATACATGGCAGGGCCGCACTCTCAAAAAGTCAAAGGCGAACCTAGGGCAACTTGCGTGGATTGCCATTTGCCACATAATTTTGTAGCTAAATGGATAGCTAAAGCTCAAAGTGGTTTAGGGCATGCTTATGCTTTTACTTTTAAACTTGATGAGTTGCCTACGAATTTGAGTGCAACTGAAAAAAGCAGAAAAATGGTGCAAGAAAACTGCATACGCTGTCATGCAGATTTTGCTCAAACTGCTATCAATGCTACAACAAATCCACATGCAGACAAGTCATTAAATTGTGCTTCTTGTCATAAAGATGTTGGGCATAAACACGGAATTTAATAAGGAGAAGATGAATGAAAAAAAATATTTTACGCTTGGGTATTGTTGTTTTGGTTTTACTTATAGCGGGAGTTTTATGGCTAAATAATGATATCAATCAAAAAAAAGAAGATGAAGCAAATAAAAATGCCATTGCAGCAAATGCTGATTTTTCTTTGCTTAGCGATGATGATCCAAATTTTGAAAAATGGGGTAAGGTTTTCCCAGAGCAACTAAAAATGTATTTAACGGTTGAAAAAGAAGAGCCTAAGGCTACTGAGTTTGGTGGTAATTTAGCTTATTCAAAATTGATTCGCTTTCCTCAATTAACCATACTTTGGGCAGGATATCCTTTTAGCCTTGATTTCAATGAAGAAAGAGGGCATTTTTGGGTTCAAGTAGATCAAATGAAAACAGCAAGAAACAACAAAGATTTTCTTAATGCCCATGGCCTTGCTGCTTTTAAAGGCCAGCCCGCAGCTTGTATGAATTGTCATAGTGGATGGACTCCATGGCTTATAAAAAATGTTGCTAAAGGGGATTTTACTGCTTTTAACTCTACAAATTATTGGACCATGATTAAAAATATCCCAGCTGTTGATGGTATAGTGGAAAATTCACCTGAACATGCAGGTCCACATGGTGGTAAAAGAATGGGTGTAACTTGTGCAGATTGTCACAATCCAAATGATATGAGTTTAAGACTTACTCGTCCAGCAGCTATTAATGCTTTAGTTTCTAGGGGATATGAAAAAGATCCAGTACAAGGCGTAAAAGCTACAAGGGAGGAAATGAGAACTTTAGTTTGCTCTCAATGCCATGTTGAATACTATTTTAAACCAACAGGGGAAAAAGTAAAAGTAATGGGTGAAACTATTGTAGATGATAGTTCTAAAAAATGGTGGAATGGAACTCAGAAAAATTATGATGAGTATGAGTTTTGGAGAGATGGAAATAAAGCTAAAGAGATTGAAACCGATGGTATAGTTTTAACTTTTCCTTGGAGTGAGTGGAAAAAAGGACAACCATTTAGAATTGAAATGCTAGATGATTATTATGATAAAGTTCGTGGAGTATTTGGAGCTGATTTTACTCATAAATTAACAGGGGCACAAATTATTAAAATTCAACACCCAGAAAGTGAACTTTATAGTGGCGGTGTGCATGCTGCAAATGGAGTAAGTTGCGTGGATTGTCATATGCCTTATGTTAGAGAAGGGGCTAAAAAGGTTACTCAACACAATATCACTTCTCCTTTAAGAGATATTAACTCTGCTTGCAAATCTTGTCATAAACAAAGCGAAGATTATTTAAAAGCTCAAGTACTTGACATACAAAATAGCGTTGCACATGATCAAAGAACTGCAGAGTATGCAATTGTTAGTTTGATTATGGATACTAAAAAACTACGCGATGAACTAGGTAATATGGAAAAATTCCAAAGCGATGGAAAAGCTGATGCGAAAAAAATTAGCGAAGAGTTAAAAGAAGTTTTAGAACTTCATCGTAAAGCCCAAATGAGAGCAGATTTTGTTAATGCTGAAAACTCAACTGGTTTCCATAATCCTCGTGAAGCTTCAAGAATGTTATTGCAAGCTGTTGATATGGCAAGAATGGGACAAACTAAACTTGTAGAAATTGCAGCGGCAAATGGAATTAAAGATTTTAAAACTTCAAATTTAGGTTTTGAAGATATTCAAAAATTTAATCCAGGAGAGCTTTATTATAAAGTAGATGCTAATGGTCATAAAGCTGGAGAGCGTTACTATGCAGATGAAAAAGATGTTAATGGTAATCCTCCAAAAGAACTTTTAGAGCATGATAAAGAGCTTGCTCCTTATAATTATCAAGTGATTGATAAAAAATAATTCTTAAGCCCTATAATCATAGGGCTTTTTCTTTTCTTTGTTTTAAAAAATATAAACTTTTTATTTAAAGTTCACTTTTGCTTCACTTTGTTTTGTCAAAATATCACAAATTTTGATAATCAAAAAGGAGTTGAAATGATTAATAAAAATAAATTGTTTAGACAGGTTCATATCTATCTTAGTTTATTCTTCTTACCTTGCGCCTTGCTTTTTGCTTTAACAGGTATAGCGTATATTTTTGGTATTAATCAAGATGTGGGTTTGAAAGTTGAGCAGTATCAATTGTCAAAAGTTATAGAAAGTGGTAAAGAAAGAGAAGCCTTAATAGAGTACTTAAAAACAAATGGTTTAAAAGTGCCATCTAATACAGATATCATTAAAAGTAAAGATAAAGGCATAACAATAGGTGGAACTCATTATAGTGCTAATATAACTCAAAATTCTACTAATGAATACAACATTACCTTAAAAACAAGATCTTTACTTGGAGATATGATTATGCTTCATAAAGATAAGGGTGCTTGGTATTTTTCTGTGCTTAGCGTAGGCTTTGGTATTGCTTTATTTATGCTTTATATTTCAGGGCTTATGATTACTTTGTTTGCAAATAAAAAAGATAGAAGTAAACAATTTGCAGTTCTTGGAGTAGGGGTTGTTGTAACTTTGCTTTTGGCTTATCTTAGCCTTTGATTTTTCCTAGCTTTTTAAGCTAGGTATTATTTATTTTTTTGTATAATCATACTTTACTTTATTGGACAGATGGGTGAGTGGCTGAAACCACACCCCTGCTAAGGGTGCAGATCTTAACGGGTCTCGAGGGTTCAAATCCCTCTCTGTCCGCCACTAAAACTTTCTTGAAAATTTCAAGTATTTTATTAAGTATTAAAGCAAGAGACTAGCCCTTGCGAGGTTGTATTATTTTACAGCGTTTTTGATTTCTAAAATCATAGTTTTTAAAGACTCTAGTCCATTTCCACTTGCTAAATACCAGTATTCTGGATCAAGATAGATGATTTTTTTGTTTTGTGCTGCTTTGGTTTTAGTAATAAGCGCATTATCGAGTATGCCTTGAGCGCGTTCTTTGTTGCCTACAATGACATTTCTATCAACAACAAAAATATAATCAGGATTTTTTTCTAATATAAATTCAGAATTGATACTTTTGCCGTGTGTGCCTACTTTTATATTCTCATCTACTGCGTTAATCCCTAAAACATCGTGAATAATCCCAAAGCGAGATTGAGGACCAAAGGCTGAAATTTTGTTAGAATTTGTAAGAATAATAAGAGCTTTTTTATCTTCATCAACTATACTTTTGGCTTTTTCAATTTCATTTTTAATATCTGAAATTTTTTCTAAAGCTTCTTTTTCTAAACCATAAAGTTTTGCAATGCTTAAGACATTGTTTTCAAAAGAGCTTAAAAAATTTGTATTATCAAGACCTACAAATAAAGTTGGAGCTATTTCTTTTAATTTATCATAAAATTTACTTTGGCGTCCAGAAATGATGATAAGATCAGGTTTTAAAGCATTAATGGCTTCAAAATCAACTTGCTGTACTCCACCTACACTAGGTTTGTTTTTAAATTGTTGTAGGTATTTTGGTAAATTTTTAGCAGGAACGCCTGCGACTTTATCGTTTAATTTTAAAGCATCAAAAGTATCTAAAATTCCAAGATCTAAGATCACTACCTTAGAAGGATTTTTAGGGATTTTATTTTCTCCTAGACTATCCTTCACTAAAAAACTATCACCTTCATCGCTCATGCTGATAGGCAAAACTTTCACCGTAGCAGTGTTGGTTTTTGTTGTAGGGCTTGCATTGTTTTCATTTGAGTTTGAATTGCAAGCTGTTAAGATTAGACTTAAAAAAAATGCAAAAAATGCAAAAACTAAAGATTTTTTCATATTTTCTCCTTTTTAAAAATAAATACAAATTTTCTTACCATCAATTTGACTTACGGGTATATCCATATCATAAATTTGTTTTAAATTTTCTTGATTGATGATTTCATCTTTTGAACCTTGTTTTAAAAGCTTCCCATCTTTTAAGGCTATGATTTCATCAGAATAAATCGAAGCAAAATTAATATCATGCAATACAACAGCTATGCTTTTGTTAAAGTCTTTGACTAAATTTTTCATTAGTTGCATGATTTGTACGCTATGCTTCATATCAAGATTGTTTAAAGGTTCATCAAACATTATAAATTCAGTATCTTGAGCGATAATCATGGCTATAAAAGTTCTTTGTTTTTGTCCGCCGCTTAATGTATCTAAAAATTCATTTCTTAAGTTACTAAGCCCCATGTATTCTAAAGCTTCATTGATTTTGATTTTATCGTTTGCATTAAGTCTTCCTTGAGAATGCGGAAAACGCCCAAAAGCGACTAATTCTTCAACTTTTAATCTTAAATTGATATTGCTTTGTTGTTTGAGAATGGAAATTTTTTGTGCTAAGATTTGCTCTTTATAGTCTTTTAAATTCATTCCATCGATATAAATTTCTCCGCTACTAGGTTTTATCAAACGACTTGCTAGAGCTAAAAGAGTGGATTTTCCAGCACCGTTGGCTCCTATTATAGAAGTGATTTTGCCTTTATGAAAATCAAGGCTAAGATCTGAAATAATGGCTTTATTGTCATAAAATTTGGTGATATTTTTTAGTTTAATCATAATTTATTACCCTTTAATACAAGATAGATAAAATATATCCCACCTAAGAAATTAATAACCACGCTTATAGTGGCATTATAATCAAAAACTCTAGAGACAAAAAATACCCCTCCAAGTAAAGCTAAAATGCTAATGAGTATGCAAGCACTTAGCAAAATACTATGCTTTGCAGTTTTAAATAGCTCATAAGTGATATTTACCACCAAAAGCCCCAAAAAGGTTATAGGACCTACAAGTGCGGTGCTAATAGAAGTTAAAATAGCTATGATAATCATCAATTGTTTTGAAATTTTTTGATAATTTATCCCTAAATTTATCGCTAAATCTTTGCCTAAATTCAAAGGATCCAAAAATTTCATATAGCGAAAAATCCATATAAAACTTAAAAAGCTAATAATATAAGCAAGAATTAAAACATCAAAAGCAATATTATCAAAGCTAGCAAACATTCTTCCTTGTATCACCATAAATTCATCAGGGTCGATTAATACTTCAAAAAAAGAGCTTAAAGTGCTAAAAAGTGTTCCAAAAACTAAGCCTAAAAGCATGATAAGATAAATGCTTCTATCGCTACTAAATAAAATTTTATAAAGTCCTAGTGAAAAAACTACCATACAAACCAGAGTAACTAAAAAATTGATATCGTTTTTATAAACACTTAAATTAGCCGCACCAAAAGAAAAGATAAGAGCATTTTGAAGTAACATATATAAAGAATCTAATCCTATGATAGCAGGGGTTAGAATTTTGTTATTGCATAAAGTTTGAAAAATCACTGTTGAAACAGCTATGCAAATAGCTACTATGATAATAGCTGCAATTTGTAAAAAACGACTTTTTAAAGCATACTCATCAAAGCCATTTAAACCCACAAGTATAAAAATCCCTATCATACCAAGTGTTAAAAAGCTTAAAATCAGCATTTTTTTACGCATAAACTTTCCTTTTTAGCAAAAGAAAGATAAAGATTAAAGATCCTAAAACACCTGTAGTGATACTTAAAGGCATTTCAAAAGGAAAGATAACAAGTCTTGAAATGATATCGCAAACAAGTAAAAACAAAGCCCCGCAAAGTGCTATATAGATAAGATTTTTTCTAAGATTATCACCTAGATAAAGAGCTACTAAATTTGGGATAATTAACCCTAAAAAAGGGATAATCCCAACGCTTACAATCACTAAGCTAGTAATAATGCTTACAATCATCAAGCCTAAAAATAATATACCATTATAAGAAATTCCAAGATTTAAAGCTATATCTTCGCCCATGCCAACTATGGTGATTTTATGAGCTAAAAAATAAGCAAGTATAAAAAGTGGTAAAGAAATGTAGAGCAATTCATAATTTCCCTGCATAACATTTGCCATACTGCCTTGTAACCAGCCTTGGATATTTTGTATATAATTTAAAGCATAGGCAAAAAAAGTGGTTATAGCACTAATAATGCCTCCAAACATCAAGCCTATCAAAGGTACAAAAATCACATCTTTGAGTTTGATTTTTCTTAAAATTTGGATAAATATAAAAGAACCCAAAAGTGCAAATACAGAAGCAATGATAGCTTGAGTGAAAAAAGACGCTCCAGCAAAAAATATTAAAGAAATAAGTATGCCAAATTTAGCACAATCCATAGTTCCTGCTGTAGTTGGAGAAACGAATTTATTTTGCGTGAGTTGTTGCATGATAAGCCCGCATATACTAAGACTCATTCCTGTAAGTAAAATCGCTATAAGTCTAGGAATTCTTGTGAGAGTTATGATTTCTAATTGAGTGGAGTTAAGATTAAGAATATCTTTTACATTGATACTGATAACTCCTATAAATAAACTTATCATTCCAAAGAATAAAAGTAAAGCTATAAGCACTTTTAAACTCAATATATGCTTAAAAAACAAATCTTTCCTTATAGTAATAATAATTATCAAAAATGAAATTGTAATGAAATTTGTTTTAAGAAATGATAAAACTACAAAGGATATTTTAGTAAGAAATCAAAAATCCAGTGGAAAGTCTTTGCAAGTGTTTGTTATAGTCTATAAGGCTTTCTCCGTAGCCATTAAAGTATTGTAAATACCAATAAATTCCGTTATTAAAAATATCATATCCTAGATCAACTTGTATAGCGCCTTTGTTATTGCGGAATTTAAGATTGTTTCTTAGCATAAGATTGATAAAATAATCATCGCCTAAATACGCTAAATTCACATCAAAATTTCCCATATAATGCAAGATGGCAGGATTATCATCATCTTTTTTGCTTTCAGGAATTCTATACCAAAGGCGTGGAACAAATAAAAATTTATTATATAAAATAGCTGTAGATACATAAATTCTATTCCATGAGCGAGATTGCAAATTCTCATCTCCCTTGCCATTGCTTTCATGTAATATACCTACGCGTAGGTTGTTAAAAAATTCATAATCTTTAAGATACAAAGGAAAATCTATAAAAAATTCTGGCTGATAGTTGGTTTCTCTAAAAGGAGAAGAATGTTCATAAATTTGCCACCAAGAAGTTTGGGTATAGGCTATATAATATTTTTCATCTAGTCCTAGTAAATTTTCAAAAAGTCTTTTTTTAACACTAAGTTGGAATTTCGCCTCACTCTTATTATTATTTACTCCTAAAGAATTAAAACTATACGCTAAAGGTAAAAAATAATTCATCTTATAAGAGCTAATACCAAGGGGATTAAAGCTTTCATTTTCACCAAGATAATTAGCTAAAGCTAAGCGAGAAAAGTCTTGTCTTTCTTCTTTGGCTGCAATAATAGATTTTTCATTTTGAGTAGTTTGTTTAGTTTTATTTTGTTCTTGAGGGATTAAAACAGATGAATTTTTTAAAGCGAGTTTTTTGTAAATTTCCATAGCTTTTTTATAATCGCCTTGTTTTTCATACTCTAAAGCTTGTTGTAAATCACTAGCCCATATAAAAACACATAAGCTTAAAAATAAAGCAATTTTTCTCATTTTAACTCGCTTTTAAATTTTTCATATTCTTCATAAAAATTAAGATTTAAAAAAGCATCTTCATCTTCAAATTCCACAAATTTGGTTTTAATCTCAGAAAATAAAAGTCCTATTTTTTGTTCATTTTTTTCTAAGAAATTTTTACAAGTTTGAGCTAAAGAGCTGTGATAAAAGCCGCACAAGGGATGTTTATGTAAAGGAGTTTTGGCTATGATTATTTTATAGTTTTGCTCTAAAAAAGGAAGCATTTTTAAAAGCTCATTTTCACCTACTTTAGGACTATCTACACTTAAAACAAAAACAAATTCATTTTTAAAATTTGAAAGTATAGAGTAAAGCGCAAGCATAGGAGAGTAAACTTCAAATTCTAAAGAATCTTTTATCAAGCTAAAATGGTTTTCAAATTTGTCTTCTTTCACACTCACATAGACATTTTTAAAAATTTTAGAAAATTTATTTACTTGAAATTGAGTTAAATTTTGATTTTTAAGAATCAATTTGCTTTTATCTTGTCCCATACGACTAGATTTACCACCGCATAAAATCACGCAATTTAGCTCATTAAGCTGCACAAATTTCCTTTTTTAATGTAATTCTACCACAAATTCGCTAAAATATTTTATAATTTCTTTTATGAAATACACAGAACTTTTACAATTGCAAACTTTTTTTTCTCAGTTTAAAAAAATCGATTTTATCAAGCGTATCAATGACAATATTTTGGAATTAAGCTTTGACAGAGAAAGATTTATTTTCGATCTCACTCGTGCAATGAGTGCGATTTATACAGCTAAATTTAATGCAAAAAACTATAATGCACCTTTTGATTTTATGCTTAAAAAGTATTTTAGCAATGCTTTTATAAAGGAAGTTAAAGTCCTTGAAGGCAATCGTATTTTATGTTTTAGTGTAAAAGCTAATAAGGCTTATAAAAGCTATGAGAGCAAAATTTATTTTGAATTTACGGGTAAAAATACCAATGTTATTCTTACAGATGAGAAAGATTTGATCATAGAGGCTTTAAGACACATTGATAAAAGTTATCGTGTCGTAAAACCTAATGTGATTTTAGAGCCTTTAAAGCCTTATAAAATGGATGAAAATTTTGAAGAAATTAAAGACTTTGCAGATTATTTTTCTCGCAAATTTACAAGCATTTATGAGAGTAAAATCAAACAAATAAAAAATTTAAAACTTACACAAGTGGATAAAAAAATACAAAATTTACAAGAACTTTTTTCTAGTTTAGATGAAGAAAATTCTTTACTTTTAAAAGCTTTAGAATACAGAAAAATGGCTGATGTATTGTTTGCAAATTTGAGTGTTTTAAAAGATTATGAAAGGGAATTTAAGCTTGATGATTTTGAAGGCAAAGAGCTTGAATTTAAGCTTGAATTTAGTCCTAAGCAAAGTGCTAATTTATATTATAAAAATGCTAAAAAATTAGAACAAAAAGCTAAAAATTTAAACATACAAAGACAAAATTTAAAAGAAAAGTTAGATTTTACCTTGAGTTTGAAAGAATTATTGCTTCAAGCTAAGAGTGAGATAGAGCTTGAAATTTTACTACCTAAAAAAAATAGCAAAAAAAATCAAGATCATAAACAAGAAGATCTTGTGGCAAATTTTTATTATAATGAGTTTAAAATTTGCGTGGGTAAAAATGAAAAAGGCAATGAATTTTTACTTAAAAATGCTAAAAAAGATGATTTGTGGCTTCATGTAAGGGATATTCCTAGTGCACATACTTTGATTATATCAAACAAGCAAAAAATCAGCCTTGATGTGATAGAATTTGCTGCAAGGCTTTGTGTAAGCTTTTCTAAGTTAAAGAAAGGTTCGTATTGGGTCGATTATACCTTAAAAAATTTTGTTAAGGTTCAGCAAAAGGCGTTTGTAAATTATACAAATTTTAAAAGTATTAATATCACGAAGGATTAAAATGCCAGTTAGCCCATTAGGAAATGTCAATTATATAAATCAAAATATGGCTTATCCAGCTACACAAGCAAGCAATGAGCTTGCAAAAGAAGGTTTTGCAGCTACGCTAAATATGGCTGAATTTAATGAAAAAGAAAAAACTTTAAACAAGCTTGAAAAAGTCAATGAGACTCATGAAATCAAAGAAGAGATCAAAGAGAAAGCCGAACAAGAAGAAAAAAAGAAAAAACACAATCAAGAAGCTAAAACTAGCGATGATGAGAAAAATGAAGAAGATGAGTCCAAAGATCCAAATTTTAAAGACGCACAAAGCATTCATCGCTTAGATATTAGTATATAAGGAAAAATATGTTTAATACAACTAGAATTATTTCAGCTCTTGTGATGATAGGGGCTATTATTATTATCGCGTTGATTGATCAATTTTTTATCAATTTTATCGTTTTTGCGGTTTTATTGTATTTATCTTTTAGTGAAGCAAAAAAACTTTTTGTTTTAGAAAATATTTCTATTATCCCTTTGGCTATAGCTTTTATTTTGGGAAGTTTATCGCATAAAGCTTTGTTTTTTGGGATTTTAGCTTTGTTATTAGTCGTTGGATATTTGGTTTATAAAAAGACTTCCTTAAAACCAGCTCTTATTTATATTTATCCTAGTTTGCCTATTTTAGCACTTTGGCAAGTGTATTTAGATCAGGGTATGTTCGCGCTTTTTTGGCTTATCATTATCGTTGCAGCTTGTGATAGTGGAGCGTATTTTATCGGAAAACTTATGGGTAAAACCCCTTTTTCTCCAACAAGTCCAAACAAAACCTTAGAAGGTGTTATAGGTGGCTTGATTTGTGCGAGTATTATTGGAACTATTTTAGGAGTTTTTGTTTATAGTTTTTGGCTTTCTTTGCTTTGTTCGTTTTTTGTAGCGATTTTTGCAGTAATTGGAGATTTGCTTGAGAGTTATTTTAAAAGAGAAGCAGGTGTAAAAGATAGTGGAGATCTTATTCCTGGTCATGGGGGCGTGCTCGATAGGATCGATGCGGTGATCATTGCTGCTTTTGTGATGGTTGCTCTTTTATGATACTTTTTGGAAGTACGGGTAGCATAGGAGTAAATGCTCTTAAACTTGCTGCTTTAAAAAACATTCCCATTTCTGCTTTAGCTTGTGGAGATAACATCGCTCTTTTAAATGAACAAATCGCAAGGTTTAAGCCCAAATTTGTTGCCATAAAAGATTCAAAAAATAAGCATTTAGTTAAACACGATAGAGTTTTTATAGGACAAGAAGGTTTAGAGCAAATTTTAACAGAATGCCAAGACAAACTTTTGCTCAATGCTATTGTAGGTTTTGCAGGACTTAAAAGCACTTTAAAGGCTAAAGAACTTGGCAAAAACATAGCCTTAGCTAACAAAGAAAGTCTTGTGGTGGCTGGGAGTTTTTTAAAAGGGGCTAAATTTTTACCCGTTGATAGTGAGCATGCGGCTTTAAAATTTTTACTCGAAGCTAAAAAAAATATAGCAAAACTTTATATCACAGCAAGTGGTGGAGCTTTTTATAAGTATAAAATCAAAGATTTAAATCAAGTTAGTGTCAAAGATGCTTTAAAACATCCTAATTGGAACATGGGAGCAAAGATCACTATAGATAGTGCAACTATGGCAAATAAGCTTTTTGAGATTATAGAGGCTTATCATTTATATGATTTTAAAGAAATTGATGCTTTAATAGAACCAAGATCTTTAGTGCATGCAATGTGTGAATTTAAAAATGGAGCTAGCACAGCGTATTTTTCAAAAGCAGATATGAAATTAGCTATTTCAGATGCTATATTTAAAAAACAAGATACGTCTATTTTAGAGGCTGTTGATTTTAGCAAAATGCCTGCTTTAAAATTTCATAAAATTAGCACAAAAAAATATCCTATTTTTAAGCTTAAAAATGCATTTTTAAAAGAGCCAAATTTAGGTGTTATCATCAATGCTGCTAATGAAGTTGGTGTTTATAATTTTTTAGAAAATAAAAGTAGATTTTTAGACATTGCTAAATGCATTTTTAAAGCTCTTGATCACTTTGGAGTACCTAAAATTTCAAGCATAGAAGAAGTTTTTGAGTATGATTTTAAAACAAGAGAGTATTTAAGGAGTTAAAATGAAATTTTTTTTAACAATTTTATTTTTTATAACAAGTATTTTTGCTTTAGAACTAGACTTTAGCGTAGGAGAAAATGGAAAAAGCCTAGATGATAATAATACAGTTTTGATTTTTGGTGGAATTCAAGGCGATGAGCCTGGTGGATTTCATGCGGCAAGTTTGCTTTTGAGTGATTATAATATCACTAAGGGTAAGATTATAGTGGCTCCAAATTTAGCTTTTGATAGCATTATCAAGCGTTCGCGTGGGAATAATGGGGATTTAAACCGTAAATTTGCAAGTATTAGCCCAAAGGATCCTGATTATAAAAGAGTTCAACGCATTAAAGAGCTTATTTTACTTCCTGAAGTTAGTATGGTGATCAATCTTCACGATGGTTGGGGTTTTTATAAACCTACTTATATCGATGCGATGCAAAATCCTAAGCGTTGGGGAAATTCAAGCGTGATTGACACAAGCGAAATCAATGCAAGCAAATACCCTGATCTTGAAAATATCGCTACTCAAACCGTAAATAGTGTCAATTCTTCACTTGCTGATCCAAAGCATGCTTATCATCTTAAAAACACCAAAACCCAAGAGCTTGGTGATACGGAAATGCTTAAAGCTTTAACTTATTTTGTGATTTCAAATCACAAAGCTGCTTTTGCAAATGAAGCGAGTAAAAATCTGCCTGTAAATTTAAGAGCTTATTATCATCTTTTGGCAATTGAAAATTATCTAAAAACCGCAGGAATTGAATTTAGTAGAGATTTCGAACTCACTCCAAAAGGGGTTGATAAAGCCATAAATAAAGAGCTTGAAGTGAAGCTTTTTAATGATAGAATTTTACTTTCTTTAAAAAATCCAAGAAAGGTTATCAACTATGTGCCTTTTCCGGTAAATAAAGAGTTAAATTATAATACAAGCAATGAACTTACCGCTGTTATTGCAGAAGGAAATTCTTTTTATATCCAGTATGGCAATCGTTTTCAAACAAGATTATATCCTGAGTATTTAGAATTTAGTGATGCTTTTAATGAGGTAACTTTTCAAGTTGATGGCAATGAAACTACAGTTCCTTTTGGAACTAAGGTAAAAGTAAAAGAGAATTTTCTTATCCCAAAGATAGCTAATGTGCGCGTAAATATCATAGGCTTTGATCATGGAAAAGATGAAAGTGGTATTTTAGTTCATAAAAAAAATATGCAAACACAATACTCTTTAGATATGGCAGGTAAAATTTATAGAGTGGAATTTTATGAGTTAAGAGGGGCGAATTTGCAACAACTTTTAGAGGCAAATACCAATAGCAAGTTGATCAAAAATGCTAAAAATTTGGATTTAAACACTCTTAAAATGGCAAGATCAAAAGATAAATTTTTAGGTTCTATTTTAGTGGAATTTGAATGAAAAATCTTATCCTAGCTATAGAAAGTTCTTGCGATGATAGTTCTATAGCTATCATTGATAAAAATACCTTAGAGTGTAAATTTCATAAAAAAATTTCCCAAGAATTAGATCATAGTATCTATGGGGGAGTGGTACCCGAACTTGCTGCAAGACTTCATAGCGAGGCTTTACCAAAGATACTTAAGCAATGCAAAGAGCATTTTAAAAATCTTTGTGCCATAGCTGTGACAAATGAACCTGGACTTAGCGTTTCTTTGCTCAGTGGAATTTCCATGGCAAAAACCTTAGCAAGTGCTCTAAATTTACCCTTAATCCCTATAAATCATCTTAAAGGTCATATTTATAGTCTTTTTTTAGAAGAAAAAATTTCTTTAGATATGGGAATTTTGCTTGTTAGTGGTGGGCATACTATGGTGCTTTATCTTAAAGATGATGCAAACTTAGAGCTTTTAGCAAGCACAAATGATGATAGCTTTGGAGAAAGTTTTGATAAAGTGGCTAAAATGATGAATTTAGGTTATCCTGGTGGGGTCATCATAGAAAATTTAGCAAAAAATGCCAAACTTAAAAATATCTCTTTTAATATACCTTTAAAGCATTCTAAAGAACTTGCTTTCAGTTTTTCAGGGCTTAAAAATGCAGTGCGTTTAGAAATTTTAAAACATGAAAATTTAAGCGATGAGATAAAAGCTGAAATAGCTTATGCCTTTGAAAATACGGCTTGTGATCATATCATGGATAAATTAGAAAAAATTTTTAATCTTTATAAATTTAAAAATTTTGGCGTTGTAGGCGGAGCTAGTGCAAATCTTAACTTGCGTTCGCGTTTGCAAAATTTATGTCAAAAATATAATGCAAATTTAAAACTAGCTCCTTTAAAATTCTGCTCTGATAATGCTTTGATGATAGCAAGAGCCGCGGTTGATGCTTATGAAAAAAAGGAATTTGTAAGCATAGAAGAAGATATTTTAAGCCCTAAAAATAAAAATTTTTCAAGGATATAGATGAAAAAAGCTTTTACTATATTAGAACTTGTTTTTGTGATCGTTATTTTGGGAATTTTAGCTGCTATTGCTTTACCAAAAATGAGTTCAAGCAAGGATGAAGCTGAAGTTAGCAAGTCTTTAAACAACCTTAAAACTTTGATCAATGATATAAGCATTTATACTTTAAAAAATGATCATTTAAGCTCTATGAAAACGATGAGTAATGTAAGTGGGGTTGAAAATGTCGATCTTAGTAATTTTAACGGTACAAAAGAAGTAAATTTTCGTGTAGGCGATGATAAAGAATGCTTAAAACTTGTTTTTATAAATAAAGCTGATTTTATGCTCATGGGAATTTCAAGCAATGAGGCAAGTAAAAATGCTATCATCAACGCAGCCAATCAGGCTCATGAAGATTTAGAAAATATAGACTTTACAAGCTCTTCTAGTAATAAAGCTTGTGTGATTTTAAGTAAGAATGAAAATTTTAAAAACCTAGCGAGTAAAACTTATCTTTTAATAGGGGGAATGTAATGATAGTGAGTAAAACTTATGAGATTGACTCTTGTGATGATGTAGAACTTGGTATAAAAAGAGAATCAAAGCTTGAATTTAAGCTTTGGTATGATGATGAAAAAACACCTGAAGCCTTGGTGTTTGTGGTGCAAGGTATGGGTGATGATATATCATCGATCCAATATGTTGGTGATTATATGGTAAGACAATTTAATACTGCTGTAGTTGGAGTAAATTATCATTGTATTGGTAATCGTCCTCAAACTGGATCAACTTTTTATTTAGATGATATAGACAAGCTTATTTTAAAAGTAAGTTGTGAAGCTGCGGATATCAAGCTTCCTTATGATGTTGATAAAATTCAAGACTATGAACAAATGAGTGAAATTTTTCATTTTGTAAATAATCAAATAGTTGAAGGCAAGCAAAAAGGTAATTTTACACCAAATTATTTTTTAAATTTACATGTAAGTTTGCAACCTACAAAAAATGAATATCAAAATTTTGGAATCATGCAAGCTCAAGATCTTTTAAATGTTGCACTTTATCTTAAAAAACATGCTCCTTTTGATACTATGGGGGGGGGTATACCAGTTATCATGATAGGGGGTTCTCATGGGGGATATTTGGCACATTTAGCCGCTAAGATTGCACCTTGGTTGGTAGATGGAGTGATAGATAATTCTAGTGGTGCTAAGTTTTTATGGAGAGTTGTAGGTTTTGGAAAGGAAATAGATTTTATGCAGTATAGCGAATTTTCTACTTTTGATTTTTTTCGTCATATTAAAACACATTGTTCGACAAAAACTTTTTGGACAAGTAATTCTTCATCGCCTCATTTTTTTTCTCCCGCAAGAAGAAAAATTCGAAATCTTTTAGAAGAAGATCATCTTTTAGAACAATCAAAATGTTTAAAAACTTGCTTTATAAGTTATCATTCATTATATGATGAGTATGTTTCTTTAAAAGAAAAAACCATGCTTTATGAAGAACTTGAGAAACTTGGTTTTGATGCAACTTTGTGTTCTATTACTAAAGAATCTCAAGTTGATGGAAAATTTATTAAAAACTTAAATCACGGCATGGGAATTCCAGTAAAACTTTTGATTAAGAAAGAACTTCCTTTAATGCTAGAAAAAATAAAACAAAATCCAAAAAAAGATTGTAAAGAAAAATGCATCTCTTATCCTTGTGAGGATTTGTTGTATCAATTTAGTGAAAAAGATGACAAAATATCACTCAAAATAGATAAAATTTAAGGAAATTTCATGACTATATTAGAAAAAAACATACAAGCTTTATTAAGTGGGGTAAATGAACCCTTAGGAAATAAACTTTTAAATTTCATACAAAATAAAACTTGTTCTCGTTTTAATATAGATGAAAATTTAAATATCTATGATAAAACTCATAATGTTTTTATGTATGAAAATTTAGAAGAAGAATTAAATTTTTTCTATCAAAGTATTTTAGAAAAAACTCCTAGATATCCTTTTATATGTATTTATGGTATAGGCAATGCTTTACTGATTAAAAATTTAGCTAAACACTATAAACATCTTTTTGTATTTGAAAGCGAAATAGAACTTTTTATCCTAGCTTTAAGT
>NZ_MJYC01000048.1:0-53710 GCF_001763115.1 Campylobacter sp. BCW_4323
CTAGATAAAATTTAAAATTTTTGATTTTGTATTTTTTAGATATTTTATCTATAAATTAGCTATACTTAACCAAGTATCACAATGTATTATTTCATCACAAGTCGCATAAGATGCAAGTCCTCACCTTTTGTGATTTTATATTCTATACTTTCACATTTGGGACACTTAAAAACATTTTCTTCTAAAATGCTTGTTTGATCGCATTTTAAGCATAAAATTTCAAGCGGAGCAAGTTCTATAAAAAGTTTGGCATTTTTACAAATATTTGAGTTTTCTTTAAAAGTTTCAAAACAACGCTTAAAAAGATCCACTTCTACACCGCTTAAACGCCCGATTTTTACATAAATTTCTTGCACATTGTAAGCCTTATTGTTTAAGGCATTTTCTTCGCAAAGTTCGATTAAAGATTCTACTATACTTAATTCGTGCATTAGCAAATTCTTGGTAAAAGTTCGCCTTTAGGGCTTTCTAAAAAGCGTTTTGCCCCATAAGCGTTTTGTAAAATCACGCGTGCTTTTTTCTCTTCTAAAACTTCTCCTATAATACTCGCATTTACATTGTATTTTTTTAGAATTTCTAAGGCTTTTAATTCATCTTCTTTTTCCACGCAAAGTATGAAAGTGCCTTCATTGGCAAGCTCATAAGCTTCATAACCAAAAAGTTCACAAAGTCCTAAAACCTCATCTTGAACGATGATTTTTTCTTCAAAGATCAAAAGATCATTTCCGCTTTGCTTTGCCCACTCATTTAAAACCGCACTAAGCCCCCCGCGAGTAGCATCTCTCATAGCTACAACCTTTATATCTTTTTCTAAAAGCTCTAAAACCTCTTTATCCAAAGCCTTACAATCGCTTTTAATATCGGCTTCTAACTCATTTCTTTTGATTAAAACACTAGCTCCATGCCTTCCTATATCGCCTGAAAGAAGTATGCTAAGCCCTACTTTGATATTTTTACTTTCTTTTTTGGAAACAATTTCACCTAAGGCCGTAGTGTTGATATAAATTTCATCTGCCTTACCCTTAGGAACGACTTTAGTATCGCCACAAACTAACATGACTCCGCATTTTTCACATTCTTCTTTAATGCTTTTTAAAATGCGTTCTAGTTTTTCTAGCTCAAAACCTTCTTCTAAGATAAGCCCTAAGCTTAGATATTTTGGCTTAGCACCCACCATCAAAACATCGTTAATAGAACCACAAACACAAAGTTTGCCTATATTAACCTCTTCATCTAAAAAAATCGGACTTAAAACAAAAGAATCCGTGCTTAAAGCCAAATTTCCTAAAATTGCTGCATCATTACTTGCGTTTAAAATTTCATTATCAAAGATCTTAAAAAGCTTAGTTAAAAGCTCATTCGTCTCTTCTCCACCACCTCCGTGGGCTAAGGAAATATTTTTCATACATTCACCTTTGAGTATTTATAATACGCTGCACAAGCACCCTCACCAGAAACCATACAACTTCCTATAGGACTTCTTGGTGTACAAGCCTTACCAAAAACTTTACAATCATAAGGCTTAGCCAAACCTCTTAAAATTTGTCCGCAAATACAGGCTTTGCTTTCATTTTTACTTTGCACCGCACAATCAAATTTTTTACTTGCATCATAGGCGCTAAATTCTTCTTTTAGCTCCAAACCTCCATCTTTAATAAGTCCTAAGCCACGAAATTCAAAATCACACACTCTAAAGTATTTTTTTACTAAATTTTGCGCTTTAACATTGCCTTCTTTACTTACGGCTCTTTTGTATTGATTATACACTTTAAAAGTGCCTTCATTGCTTTGTTTTATGATATTTAATACACTTTCTAAAATATCAACTGGCTCAAAACCACTCACCGCTATAGGGGTTTTAAACTTTGCTGCCAAAGGCTCATAAATACCATAACCTGTTATCACACTCACATGAGAAGGGCCTAAAAAAGCATTGATTTTTACATTTTCATCATTCATGATCGCTTCTACAGGTGCTGGAACTGTGATATGATTGATATGAAAAAAGACATTATTTATTTTCTCTTCTATAACCTTTTGAAGAAGTAAAGCACTCATAGGCGTAGTAGTTTCAAAACCTATAGCAAAAAAGATGATATTTTTGTTTAAATTTTGCTTAGCAATTTCTAAAACCTCAAGCGGAGAATAAAGTGCCCTAACATCAGCTCCTTTAGCTCTTAAATCAAGCAGAGAAATTTCACTTCCAGGCACCCTTAAAAGATCTCCTAAAGTACAAAAAATCGTATCTTTCATGGAGGCTAACTTGATAGCTGTATCAATGCGAACTCTTGGCATAACACAAACAGGACATCCTGGTCCATGGATGAAGTTAATTTCTTTTGGCAAAATAGAAGGTAGGGCATATTTCATAATACTATGTGTATGCCCACCGCAAATTTCCATGATATTGATAGGATTTTTAAGTTCTTGTTCTATGAGTTTTTTTAAAGCTAAAATGCTTTCTTTATCTCTAAATTCATCGATGAAATTCATTTAAACCCAAATCTCCTTCATCGCTTTTTATCTCTCCGCTATTCATTTTTTCTACTATTTCTTGATAGGTTTTAATGCTTTCTAGTGCAGCTTCTTTGTCGATTTTTTCCATAGCAACGCCTACATGGATTAAGACATAATCGCCTTGTTTTAAAGGCTCATCAATCAAATCTAAATTAACTTTTCTTTTCACACCTAAAGTTTGCACTAAAGCATTGTTTAACTCATCGATTTCTAAAATTTCAGAAGGTATAGATAAACACATTAAAAAAGCTCCTTTTTAAGTTTAAGCACCTTATACCAAAGCTCCATATTAGTACCATTTTTTGCATCAAGAGTGATAATATCTGCTCTAGGATTTAATTCTTTAATCAACCTGGTCGCCTCTTTAATATCAAAATCAAAATGATGAGCCAAATCTGCCTTTGTGATTAAAACTATATCAGCCTTTTTGAACATCACAGGGTATTTTTGCGGTTTATCACTTCCTTCGGTTACCGAAAGCAAAACCACATTTAAATGCTCTCCTAAATCATAGCTTGCAGGACAAACTAAATTTCCAACATTTTCTATAAAAAGCAAATCCACATCATCAATCGCTAAATGATGCAAAGCTTCATGCACCATAAAAGCATCCAAATGACAGCTTTGCCCTGTAGTGATTTGATACGCTAAAGCTCCGGCATTTTTTACTCTTAGAGCGTCATTATTGGTTTCTAAATCCCCTTCAATCACAGCGATTTTAAGCTCACTTTTCAAAGCCTTGATCGTACTTTCTAAAAGCGTAGTTTTTCCACTACCTGGAGAACTCATTAAATTGATACAAAGCGTGTTAGCTTCATTAAAATGTGCTCTATTGTGCTTAGCTTCGTCGTCGTTTTTGCTTAAAATTTTAGAAATCACTTCTATGGTTTTGCTTTCTTTTAAGCTTGGATTTTCATGATGGTGATCGTGATGATCGTGTGTATGGGTTGAATTTATAGAACAGCCGCAATCTTTACACATTTTCTTTCCTTTTATATTTTTTGTTTCATTTTAACCTTAAAAGCATTAAAAAATTATGAGTTTTTAGAATATTTGCTTTATTTTTCCAAATTTAAAAAATATACCATCTGCCCTAAAGCTATGGAACTATCATTGCAAGGGTATTTTAAAGGTACAAAAAAATCAAAATTTTTAGCTTTTAAAATTTCAAGTAAGGTTTTGTTTTGAAAAACTCCTCCACTTAAAAGCACTTTTAAATCATAATCTTTGCTAAAATCTATGATAAAATTTGCCAAAGCATTAAACATACCTGTAATTGCCTTAGTTTTTTCATCTTGCAAAGCCCCTAAAATTAAATTTTTAAAATTAACCTGCCCTTTTTCTACAAAAAGCTTATAAGAAAAATCAAGATTTTTATCATAAAAAGCTTCACACATCAAGCCAACTTGAGCCTCATAAGAGCTTTTTTCTAAGTTAAAAACAATACTTCCAAAAGCATCGATAATGCGTCCTAAGGAACTTGTTTGTAAGTTAGAATGTGAATAAATTTTTTTAAGATTTTCAAGTTTAATTTTTGGAATTTTTGCTAAAAACTCCTTAGCCTTATCTTCTAAATCATAATGAAAAATAAGACTTAGAGCTAAATTTTGTATATTTTTAATATCACTATTTATAAGAGTGAAATTTTCAAAATATGCAATTCTTTCATATTCTTTTAAATTTCCTACAAAAACTTCTCCACCCCAAATTTTGCCATCTTCGCCATAACCTGTTCCATCACAAATAAAAGCTAAAGCCTTTTCATCTTTTGCAAAATTTTCTTCGTATTCAAAATAAGCCGCACAAAAATGCGCATAATGATGAGAAATTTTAATCCTTTCTTCAAATTCTTTTGCATAGCTAAAATGCGGGTGTTTATCACACAAAATCGCATCAAATTTCAAATCATAATTTTTTTTAAAAAATTCTAAAAGTTTAAAAAATCTCTCATGCACATCAAGACTTTTCAAATCCCCTATATAAGGAGAAATTAAAAGTTTATTTTCATAAAAAATCACAAATTCATTTTTAAGCTCCGCGCCCAAAGCTAAAAAAGTGCCTTTTTTATTAAAATTTCTTTCCAAATAAAAAGGATTTAAACCCCTTGAAGTACGCAAAAACATAGTTTTACCATTTACCACTTGAGCTATGCTATCATCACTTGCATTGATAATTTCTCTATCATAATCCAAATAAAAATCAAAAACTTTATCAAGTTTTTGACACAAATTAAACTCATCTTTAATGATACTTTCTCCGCTTAAATTCGCACTTGTTGCCACAAGACTTCCTTTAAAATACTCAAAAAGCAAAAGATGTAAAGGCGTATAAGCTAGCATAATACCGATTTTATCAACATCAGGTGCGATTAAAGAAAAGGCTTTTTTTGCCTTTAAAATCACAATAGGAGCTAAAACCCCGCCAAGCAAAGCTTCTTCTTTTTCATCTATAAAGGCAAGTTCTTTAGCACTTTGTAAATCTTTACACATCAAAGCAAAGGGTTTTTTGGGGCGATTTTTTCTAAGTCTTAGAGTTTTTAAAGCTTCTTCATTAAAAGCATCGCACATAAGATGAAAACCGCCCATGCCTTTAATGGCTAAAATTTTACCTTCCTTTAAAAACTTCGAACTTTGCATAAAAGCTTCTTGATCTTTGGCTAAAATTTCACCCTTTGAATTTTTAAGAAAAACATTGATTTTACACTTAGGACAACTAATAGGCTGGGCATGAAAACGCCTATTTTTAGGATCTTCGTATTCGCTTTTGCAAAACTCACACATCAATAATTCTTGCATGGAAGTATGGGCTCTATCATAAGGAAGACTTTTTATAATACTAAAGCGTGGCCCACAATGTGTGCAAGTGATAAAAGGATATAAAAAGCGTGGATTTTTTTCATCAAAAAATTCTTTTTTACATTCCTTACAAAGCGCAAAATCACTTAACATAGGTGTGCTTTTTGTGTTCTTTAAAGAAGGAGTGATACTAAAATTTTCATAGTTTGAAATAGAAATTTGCGTGATTATAAGCTTGTCTATTCTTGCTAAAGGTGGGAGATGATTTTTTAAATTCTCTATGAAATTTTCACATTCTTTTTGAGTACAAGCAAGGATGATTTCTACCCCAAAACCATCATTTCTTACCTCTCCAAAAAGCTTTGATTTCAAAGCTAGTTCATAAACTAAAGGGCGAAAACCCACCCCTTGCACCAAGCCTGAAATTTTGATCTTATACCCTAAGTGGCACATCGCTTAACTGACAATTTTTAAGATGTTTTAAAGTATTTTTAAGCAAAGATTTATGTTCAAACAAAGAGCCACTTATAAGCGCTAAGTCGCTTTGCTTTTTCTCTCTTAATTCATCATAAGTATCACGTAAGAAATAAGCCAAACTCTCAACCGCTCCATAAGCGATATTAGCACTATCCACACCTGCTAACATAAAACTCATAGTAGATCTTAAAGTTCTTGTATAATCAAAACTTTTATCTTCTTTCAAGCGATAATCAATCTTTACTCCACGAGGCATTTTTGATTCATCAGCAATTTTTAAAAGCTCACTAGCACTCTCTTGTAAATTTTTACCCAAATTTAGCACTCTGCCTACCAAGCCAAGCAAGGAATAAAAATTGTTTTGAAGCTCAAAATTTTCATCTAAAAGAGGAAATTCCTTGCTAAAATTTTCTAAAAGCCTTGCACCAATTTCATCTTTTTTAATCTCTTCATAAAGTTCTTTGCTGTGTTTTGGTAAGCAAAGTTTAAGCAAATTAAGCTCTTTGTTAATAAGCAAAATATCTTCATAATCTTTGCTAAGCTCTAAAATAAAAGCTTTTTCTTTATAACGGCTTACAAGATAAGAAATTCTTGCCATATTTTTATCTTCTTTAGAAAAAATAAGCTCTCTTGCCTTAGCATTGATAAATTCAAAGCCTTCCAAAACCACCACTTGCTCATCTAAAGCACTGATATAAAAATCTTTTTGATATTCTTCTATTTTTTTTACGCTTAAAAATTTATATTCATTTTCAAAAAGTTTTAAACCTAAAGCAAAGCAAAACAAATCTCTAGCAAGTCTGATTTTAAAATCATTAAAATCAAGATTGTGATTTTTTCTAAACATGGCATTAAGTCTTAGCTTCATCAAAGGTTTTTCTAAACTTGCAAGAAGTTTTAAATTTTCATTTGAACAAACAAAAACTGAATTTATAGCCTTAATATCACAAGGAAGTAAAAAATCTCCTATAAATTCGTTCTTAAACAAAGAAAATTCATAAATGCCATTTTTATCTTTTAAATAAATCTTTTTTTCTTGACTTAACAAATCAAAGGCAAGATTTAAAAAAGTATTGAAATTTTCTTCATTGATTTTTTCAAATTCTGATAAATTGCTTGAAAATTCACACTCACAAAACACGCCCCACTCGTTTTTGTTTAAAAGTTTTTTTTCTTGATAGGCATTAGAATTTAAATGAGTAATATAAGAAAATCTTGAAAATTCTTTATCCTCTGGCATACAAGGGTTAAAATCCTGCCCCGCTTTTACATCAAATTTTTTCAAAAAAACACTATGACTCATGAAATTTAAAGAATCACAAAAAGTCTTTAAATTTTCTTCATCTGCATCAATAGAAAAATGATAAATATTTTCTTCTTTGCTAAGGGTGTAGTTATAATTTTTCGCATAAAAACGCAATAAATATTCAAAAATATTATTATCTGCATTATAAATAAAATCAAAATTCAAAGTCATATTATGCCTTTTTTGAAAAATAAACTATAAATATAACATTTTTAACTTAAAAATTCTTTCTCTCTTTGTCTAAAATCGCTCATAAAATGCTCCATAAAAGCGTAAAATTCTTTGCTGTGATTGGGGAATTTTAAGTGGCTTATTTCATGCAAAATCACATATTCAATAGCCCTTAAACTCTTTTGAATGAGTTTTAAATTTAAGTTAATATAAGCTTTATTGTGATTACATGAACCCCAACGCGTTTTCATATTTTTAATGCTTAAATGCGTGTAAAATAAACCTGTTTTTTGGCTCCATTTTTTAAGATAAAAAGTAAAAATCTTTTTGGCATTTTGTCTTAAAAATAAATCTAATTTTGCTTTATTTTGACAAAGAATTTTATCTTTATCAAAATAAGTTTTTTTAGCATTTTCATCAAATATAATTTTATATTTTTTAGCTAAAAAGATTAATTCATCATCTTTTAAAACTTTTTTTTCAAATCTTTTTTTTGCCTCATTTATCCAAGAACTTGATTTATCTAAAAACTCATAAACACTTTTAAAAGTGCAAAAATAAGGAATGCTAAGAACAAATTCACCCCTTTCATTTAGCCTTAATCTTAAAGTTTTTATGCGTTTTTTAGAATAAAAATAACACTCATCTTTATAAGTAAATGATTTTAAACTAGAGCTTTGCCTTGCCATTTTTTGCTTTTCCATCTGTATGAATTTACCATTCCACGCAAAAACTCATCCGCACAAAATCCTATCCAAACCCCTAAAATTCCAAGATTAAAATGAAAACAAAGCACATAACCCACAGGCAAAGATACTCCCATCATAAAAACAAGTCCGCTAAAAAATGGAAACTTAGCATCGCCACTTGCACGTAAGGAATTAACCATGACTATATTGAAAGTTCGTGAAATTTCAAGAAAGATTGAAAGGGCAAATAAAGGTATCATTAAATTTTTTAACTCTTCTTTAAGTCCTAAAATTTGCATAGTAAAATCTTGGCAAAGATAATTCAAAAGTGCCACTAAAGCACTTGCCACCACACTAAAATACAAAGCACGCCAAGCATGTTTATAAGCGATATTTTCATATCTAGCACCGACTAATTTACCTACTATGATTTCATTAGCTATGCTTGTAGCTTGTCCTATAAGCATGATAAGCATTGAAATTTGAAAATAAATCGTTTGCACACTCAAACTTGCTTCGCCTAAGCTTGCTACAAAAGCAAAAGCTATAGTGTATTGGACTATCCACAAAAGATTTTCCCCTGCTGAAAATCCACCTATATTTAAAACCTTTTTTAATACCTCTTTTTCAAGTTTTATCATTTCTTTGATTTTAAGATGAATTTTAAGTTTATAAAAAAGTATCACAAGTAAAGCCACTATAGCAACAATACGAGCAAAAATATTACTAAGCCCCACTCCAAAAAGTTCTGATTTTGTATGATGCAAAACATAATAATTTCCACAAATCACCACTATATCCATCAAAAAGCCTATAAGCATGACCCAATAAGCCATATTATAAACCCTTACAATAGCAGCTAAAACAATTCCTATGGCATCAAAAAACAAACAAATTGCAAGCATATGCAAGTAAATTTCACTATCTTTGAGCAATTCTTGTGGGATTTTTAAAAGATAAAGCAAATACTTCCCATGCCATAAAATAAGCGCGCCACACACAAAGCCTAAAAGCGCATTTAAAAACAAACTTTGATGAATCACTTTTCTTGCTAAAACATGATCTTTTGCACCAATAGCCTGAGCTATCACCACACTACAACCCACACTTAAAAATGAAAAAATAGTGATAAAAAGATCTAAAATTTGATTTCCAGCCCCCATAGCACCGACAAGAAAATTAGAATAATGCGACACCATAGCGGTATTGATAATCACGGTTAAATACTTAGAAAGCAAGTCCCAAAATATAGGAAAACTAAGCCTTGTTAAAGAGAGTTGTTTTTTTGCCATAATTAATGCCTTACAAAGATAAAAGGCAAATTTTAACAAATTTTTCTTAAAATAAAAAACCGCTAAAAAGCGGCTTTATTATCCAAAAGCACCGCTTAGATAAGCCTTGGTTTTTTCTTGTTTTGGATTTTCAAAAAATTCTTTACTTTCACCAAATTCTATAAGCTCTCCAAGGTGAAAAAATGCAGTATAATCAGCCACGCGTTTGCCTTGTTGCATGTTATGCGTTACCATAATCATAGAAAGATTATGACTTAATTCTTTTAAAAGCTCTTCTATAACACCTGAGCTAATAGGATCAAGTGCGGAAGTTGGCTCATCTAAAAGCAAGAGCTTAGGTTTTATTGCTAAAGCTCTTGCGATACAAAGGCGTTGTTGTTGTCCGCCTGAAAGAGCTAGAGCATTTTGCTTTAATTTATCTTTAACCTCTTCAAAAAGTCCTACTTTTTGCAAACAATCCACCACCAAAGCTTCTTCTTCATCTTTATTTTTAATCATACCATGAAGTTTTGGTGCATAAGAGATATTTTCATAAATGCTTTTTACAAAAACATTAGGTTGTTGAAAAACCATGCCTACATTTTTACGCAAAGCTACTACATCTTGATTTTTAACATCTTTTCCTTCAATTTCTACCAAACCATCGATTTTTGCGATTTTATCATTCATTCTGTTAAAACAACGCAAAAAAGTGGATTTACCGCATCCTGAAGCACCGATGAGTGCGGTAATTTTGTTTTGTTCTATTTGCATATTGATATCAAATAAAGCTTGTTTTTTTCCATAAAATAAATTTAAATTTGTTGTTTTTGCTATCACTTTAATTTTCCTTGAAAATATTTTCTTAATAATATCGCACTAAGATTTAACACGACTAAAAGTCCTAAAAGCACAATAATACCCGCTGCTGTTCTTTCTAAAAATGCACGCTCTGGCATAGCTGACCATGAGTAAATTTGAGCAGGCAAAACGCTAGTTGGATCAAAAATCGAACTAGCTACATCAGGGATAAATGCTATCATACCGATAATCATCAAAGGTGCAGTCTCGCCTATAGCCCCAGCTAAAGTCAAAATAGAACCTGTTAAAATCATAGGCATAGCCAAAGGCAACATAATACCTTTTACCATTTGAACCTTTGTCATACCTAAGGCATAAGCAGCATTTTTCATGTTAATGTCCACACTTTTTAAAGCCGCTTTGGTTGAAACAATGATAATAGGTAAACTCATGATCGCCAAAGTAAGCCCACCCACTAAAGCACTTGATCGAGGCATTCCAAAAAGATTGATAAACACTCCAAGTCCTAAAAGTCCAAACAAGATACTTGGAATACTTGCAAGGTTGTTAATACACACTTCTATAAAATGTGTAAATAAATTTTGCGGTGCAAATTCTTCTAAATAAATTGCTGCTGCAACGCCTATAGGAACACTCACAACCATACAAACAAGCATAACAAGCAAAGTCCCTACAACTGAAGATAAAATTCCTGAATTTTCAGGAAATTTTGAGTCCCCATTTAAAAAGAAATTGCTATTAAATTTAAGCTCTATATCGCCTTTTTGCACAAGATCATCGACTAAAGTTCTTTGTTTTTCACTAAGGCGATTATATTTTTGCTTCATATATTGATCCACTTCTGAATTTGCCAAAAGCCAAGTTTTTTCAGTGATTTGCCCTGTTCTTATTTTTCTTTGCTCAGCACGAGATAAAAGATCATAAACAGGAGAATTTCTATTAGCCTCTACAAAAATATAAGTTTGCTTAAAAGCTCCAATTCCAAGATAACCCACACTTCCTAAAAAGATACAAAGAAAAATTAAATTAATATAAAGCCCCATTTTACAAAGTCTTTTAAAAGACTTTGAAGCTTTTTGTCTTTTTTTAAAAAGTTTTTTCATAAATTTTTCCTTTTGTGAAAGCGATTGATGAGATAAACGCTAAACATATTGATGATTAAAGTGATGATAAAAAGCACCAAACCTAAAGAAAAAGCACTCAAAGCTAAAGAACTATCAAAAGCTTGATCTCCGCTTAAAGCTTCTACGATTTTTACCGTTACTGTTGTCATATCTTCTAAAAAATTCATCGTTAAATTTGGACGCAAAGAAGCTGCCATTACCACTATCATAGTTTCGCCTAAGGCTCTTGAAAGTCCTAAAAGACAAGCTGCAACTATACCAGGAATAGCCTCAGGTAAAATCACAGCAAAAACCACTTCTTTTTTTGTCATACCTAAAGCATAAGCGCCATTAATCCTTTTCTCGCTTACTGCTTCAATGCAATCTTGAGATAACGAAGCCACTATAGGCACTATCATGATCCCCATGATAAAACCTGCGCCTAAAGCACTTTGAAAACTTGCTTGTATGCCAAATAAAGAAAAAAACCACACTATAAAAGGCGCTACGACTATAGCTGCAAAAAATCCAAAAACAACAGTAGGAATCCCTGCAATGATTTCTAAAATAGGTTTTAAGTAATTTTTAGATTTTTTGCCAGTAAAAACACCTAAATATATAGCACACATAACCCCTAAAGGTAAAGCCGTTAGCATAGCAATCAATGAAATATAAAAAGTTCCCCAAAAAAGCGATAGCGCTCCAAAAACACCTTGTTTGCTCGTGCCATCTGCATTCATAAAAGCTGCATCAGCTGCCCACTGACTTGAGAATAAAAAGGTAGCAACACTTTCTTTTTGAAAGAATTTTAAAGCTTCAATTAAAATTGTAAGCATGATAGCAAAGCTTACTATCACGCTTACAAAAGCACATAAAAAAAGTGCAAATTTGATTATTTTTTCTTTTAGCAAAGTTTTTCCTTAAAAAACTTTTCCAGCTTTTACAAGCTCATCATTTAAAATTTTTCTATCTTCTATATGTTTTTGAGAAGCTTTTAATTTATCATCGCTTAAAGGAACAAGTCCTATTTTTTCAAGTTCTCCGCCACTTTTTGCCAAATCATCACTCAGGTAAATTTTTGCAAAATCAAAGGCTTCTTTTGGATTTTTCTTAGCATTGATATAAATAAACAAGCTTCTTGCAAGTTCGTATTTTTCATCCGCAATATTTTCTTCACTTGGTGTAACACCATCAATAGTAGCGACATTAATTTTATCTGAGTTGCTCACTAAAAAGCTATAACCAAAAATTCCAAAAGCATCTTTATCAATAGTAAGTTTTGAAACGATTAGATTATCATTTTCACCGCTTGGGATATAAGCACCATCTTGACGCAAAGTTTTATACTCGCCTTTATACTCAGGAATTTTTTTAGACACATCACTCATAACAAGCTCTTCTATAGTATCTCTTGTTCCTGAACTTGATGGTGGACCATAAACACTAATTTTACGATTTGGTAAATTTTTATTGATTTGATTCCAGTTTGTATAAGGATTTGGTATAAGTTTTCCATTTTGTGGAATTTCTTTTGCCAATGCTAAGAAAAGTTCTTTTTTTGTGATATTTAATGGAGCATTGGTTTTATTTTGAGCTAAAACTATACCATCATAACCTATCATAATCCCTACTATATCAGTTACTCCTGCTTTTTTGCAAGTTTCAAATTCGCTTAATTTCATAGGTCTTGAAGCATTAGAAATATCAGTAGTTCCTTCGCAAAATACCTTAAATCCACCCCCTGTTCCCAAGCTCTCTACTATAGGAGTTTTTGTATTTTTAATCGAAGCATATTCTTCAGCTACAAAAGAAGTAAAAGGATACACAGTCGATGAACCTGCGATTTTTAAATCTGCTGCATTTAAAGCACCACAAAGCGCAAAACTTGCCACACTTAAAGATAGAATTTTTTTCATTTTTTCTCCTTAACTTTAAAAAAAGTAATGGAAGTTTAAAAAAACTTGGAAACATTTTGGAAACATTTTTTATTTTGCATTTTCCTTAAATATAATTTTTAACTATCAAAAAATTTAGCTTGTTTTTAAAAAAATAATATATCATTATAAAACATTTTAAATTTTAATAAGGAGATAAGAATGCTTTCTAAAGAAGTTGTAAAATTACTCAATGAACAAATAAACAAAGAAATGTATGCAGCAAACTTATATCTTAGTATGAGCTCTTGGTGCTATGAAAACAGTCTTGATGGAGCTGGAGCCTTCTTGTTTGCACATGCAAGTGAAGAAAGCGATCATGCCAAAAAGCTTATCACTTATCTTAATGAAACAGATTCTCATGTAGAACTTCAAGAAGTAAAACAGCCTGAACAAAATTTCAGATCTTTACTTGATGTTTTTGAAAAAACCTATGAACATGAGCAATTTATCACAAAATCAATCAATACTTTAGTTGAACACATGCTAACACATAAAGACTATTCTACTTTTAATTTCTTACAGTGGTATGTAAGCGAACAACACGAAGAAGAAGCACTTTTCCGTGGTATAGTTGACAAGATTAAATTAATCGGGGAACACGGAAATGGACTTTATTTAGCTGATCAATACATCAAAAATATTGCATTAAACAGAAAAAAATAATCTTTGCCCTACTATGGGCAAATCTCGCTTTGGATTATAAGGTATGACTTATTTTTCTTTAGAATTTAGTATTTTAATGATAGTTTTTTTTGCTATTTATTGGACTTTTAAAAATGATTACAAAATACAAAATATTTTAATTTTAATTTTCTCTTATATTATTTATATTTTAATCAATCCTTATTTCGCCTTGGTTTTATTTATATATACCTTTTTTATACACTATTTTGCCTTGCTAATTTTTGTGCGTCGCAAGCGTTATATTTTCGCTACTTGCATGGCTTTTATTATTTTAAATTTATGTTTTTTTAAATACTTTCCTAGCATCAAAGGAAGTATTGATGAGATATTAAATTTTTTCGGTTTAGAATTTTTAAATATTGATTTAGTATTTCCAATAGGAATTAGTTTTTATACCTTTACTTCTATCACTTATCTTGTAGAAGTTTATCAAAAACGCTGTTTAGAAAGCTTTTTAAATTTAGCAACCTTCTTATCATTTTTTCCAACACTGCTTTCAGGGCCTATTATGCGAAGTTCTTTTTTCTTTGAACAAGCCTATCAAAAACGTGAATTTAAACATGCGAATTTAATCATCATCTTGCTTGTTTTTGGTATAGTTAAAAAAGTTTTAATAGCTAATTACCTTGGAATTTATGCTAAAAGTATTTTAGACTTTCCACAATCTTATAATTTCATACAACTTTTAAGCGCAATTTACGCCTATGCGATTCAAATATACTGCGATTTTAGCGGATATGTTGATTTAGTTTGTGCTTTTGCTTTGATGTTAGGTTTTACCCTTCCGCCTAACTTTAACACGCCTTATCTTGCAAAAAACCTAAAAGATTTTTGGGCTAGATGGCATATCAGTCTTTCAACCTTTATAAGAGATTATATCTATATACCTTTAGGGGGCAATAGAAAAGGAATACCACGCACTATAGTTAATATACTCATCGCTTTTATACTTTCAGGTATATGGCATGGCAATACACTTGCTTTTATTGTTTGGGGTTTATTGCATGGTATTGGCATAGTTTTTATACATTTGCTAGCTTTAAGCAAATTTAGTTTACAAAAAATTCCAGCTTTAGGAAGATTTTTAACCTTTCAATTTGTATGTTTTACTTGGATTTTCTTTTATTATAGCAAAAATCTAGAAGATGCAATAGAATATTTTAAAGCTTGTTATTATAATTTCTTCCAAATTCCATCCTATAATGATATTTACATGTTGGTTGCTTTTGGGGTTCTTTTTATGATTTATCCTTTATTTATTAATTTTAAAGAATATTGCATTAAGATTTTAAACCTTACTCCATTTTTGCTAAAACCTTTTATCATAGCTTTTATTTTACTTTTGGTTTTTGCTTTTATGCCAGATGGAATTCCTGATTTTATTTATTCGAGTTTTTAGATGAGTGTAGTTAAATTTTTCTTCATTTTGATTATAGTGCTTGGCTTGGTTGTTGTAGTTATGAATCAGAGCATTAGCTCTTATATAGAACAAAAATATCATTTTGCATTCTATCCTCATAATGATCTTTTAAAAGAAGCCAATGGCTTCAAAATTAAATTAGAACAAATTCGTGCAATTTTAAGCAACGAACCCTTACCTCAAACCAATGAAGAAACTACAAATCAAGAAAATAAATCAACAGATGAAAACTTAAGTAAAATAGATAAAGTTTCAAACACTTTAGAAAATGATGAAAACACTTCTTATAAAGAAACAAATCTAACCTTAATCCAAGATGCAAATATTAGTTTTATTGACAATACCAAATTAGAACTACAAAATGGAGATGAGTTTTTATTTATCGGAGATTCTTTAATGCAAGGTGTTGCAATAGCTTTAAATAGAGATTTAAGAAATTTAAGTCTTAAGGTAACCGATCTTAGTAAACAAAATACAGGCCTTTCTTATAAATCCTATTTTAACTGGTCAAAAGCCACCAATGAAGCTTTTATTAAAAACTCAAATATTAAATATCTTGTTGTTCTTCTTGGTGCTAACGATCCTTGGGATATTAAAAAAGGAGGAAATTACCATCGTTTTGGTTCCCCTTCTTGGATAGATATTTATACAAATCGTGTAGATGAAATCATTAAAATCGCTAAAAAACATAAAGCCAAGGTTTTTTGGTTTGAAATCCCTCCTGTAAAAAAAGAAGATTTGAACAAAAAAATACAAGTGCTCAATAAAATTTACAGCAATGAAATTCTTAAAAATAAAGAAATTTTTATCAACACTAAACTATTTTTTAGTGTCAATGATGAATACTCAGCTTATATAAAAGATGAAAACAATAGAAGTATAAAAGTAAGAACAGATGATGGGATTCACTTTACCCCAAGTGGTGCAAGAGAAATGTCTAAACTTTTATTAGAACACATAAAACTTAAGGAAGAAAATGCTAGTAAATAAATTTAAAATTATCTTATTGTTTTTTATTATTTTTACTAGCTCTTATGCACAAAATTTAAATACAAATGACACAATAGATTCCATACTCAATCAAAACAAAAATCACCCTGCTTTAACAAATTATGTATCAAAAAAAGATCTTAAAAATCTAGAAAAAAAATTAGAAAAAAATCAAAACATAGGAATTAGAATTTATGGAGATTCTCACATGGCGGCTGATTTCTTTCCGCGTGTCATGAGAGGATATTTAATCCGCTCTAACTCTATAGGTTTTGCCTATCCTTTACAACCTAAATATCAGCAAAATCTTAATCTTGTTTATTCTTATAAAAACTTTGAAATTTTAAACTCAAGAAATCCTGCTAATGCTGGACATAATTTTCCACTAGGTGGGATAATAGCCAAAGCAAAAATCAAAGGTGCAAAAATCAACCTTGATACAACCTTAGATAAAAAAAAATTCAAAATAGGGTTTTTATTTAAAGCCAAACAAAATACCAATGCTTTTAGCATCAAAGATGCAAAAAACCGAAGCTATAAGTTAAGAACCACACAAATTAATAAATGGTCCTATAAAGAACTAGAACTTGATCTTCCTTTGCAAATTTCAGCCTTACAAAAGGATGCTGAGCTAGGAGGATATTTCATCACAAATAAAAATAATAATGTTTTCTTAGATACCATTGCAATCAATGGTGCCAAAAGTGATTTATGGCTCTCTTGGAATCAAGCAGTTGTAAAAAAAGAACTAGTACTTTTACACAATGATTTAATTATTCTTGCTTATGGTTCTAATGATGCACTCTTTAAAGGGTTTGAAAAACAAAAATTCAAAAATAATTTAAAAAAATGGATTAGCATTTTAAAAACTTACAATAAAAACGCTGTTATCATGCTAATCTCTCCACCAACCGTAGTTCAAAAACAGGGTAAAAACTATAAGCTTGCTCCTGATTTTTTTACCATACGCAAAGCATTATATGAAGTTGCTAAAGAAGAAAAAACTCTTATCTTTGATATGCATCAGTTTATGCAAGATAGTGGGGGAAAAAACAAATGGATAGAACAAAAGCTTTCGCTCAATGATGTACATCTTACTATAAAAGGCTATGAGCTGATGGCTAAAAAGTTACTCGAGGATTTAAAAAATATCATCGATTATTAAATTTAATACTTAGGAAATTCTAAGTTTTCATCATTAAAACTTAAAGCTGTGATTTGATAGTAAGAATTAATGGTTTTTAAAAGATTAAATCTAGCTCTTAAAAATTCTTGCTGGGTAGAATTTAAAGTATTATTTGCATCCAAATAATCTTTTAATTCGCTTTTTCCTAAAATATATTTTTCATAATACGCCTTAGCGATAAGCTCTTGTTTAATGTTAATATTTTGCAAATTTTGCAAAAGCAAGGTGTCGCTTTGATAGTCTTTATAATTCAATGCAAATTCATTCATCGCACTTTGTAAAGCTTGCTCATAAGAAATTAAAAGTTGTTCATAAGCAAATTGTGAAATTTTGATATTTTGCTTTACCCTACCATAATCCAAGAAAGGTAAAGAAATCTTAACATTGCCACCTAAAATTTCAAATTTAAAACTATCATCGATTTTTTTATCCCTTCCGCTTAATGCTCCACCTAAAGAAATGCTAGGCAAAATAGATTTTTGCATGGAAGAATAATCCTTAAAAGCTGATTTTAAGCTATTGAGTTTAGACCTCACATCTGCACGGTATGCTAAGGCTTTTAAAGGTATATTAAAATCAGGACTTAAGGTTTTAAAATCATTTAAAGATAAAGTTTTAAAATACTCTATATAGGCAAAACCTTCTTGCTTTGCCAATAAATCTTGTAAATTTTTTATGAGTAAATTACGATTTTTATCATTGCTTAATAAATTTTGTTTAGCTCTTAATAAGCTTTGTTCTATGTTTAAAAGATCTAATTCTTCTATTTTTCCAAGCTTGTATTTATAGCTATAAAGCTCTTTCATTTGTTCTAAATTTGAAAGATAGACTCGAAGCAATTTATCTACATCGTTAAAATAAGCCAGCTCAAACACATTATTTAAAGCTGTATTGATCATGCTTATTTTTAAATTTTCAAGATCATAAGCACTTGCTTTCGCACTAAATTCACTTGCACTTGCGCTATCTCTTAATTTGCCATAAATATCAAGCTCATAGCTTAAATTTAAAGAATTATTGAAATTTTTACTTTGTTTGCCTGAATTTAAATCTTTATCTCCACCAAAACCCAAATTTCCACTTAAAGTCGGATATAAATCATAATCAATCAAATCAGCTCTAGCCAAAGCTGAAAACAAAGTTTTTCTAGCAATATTAATATCACTATTATTCAATAAAACAAAATTTAGAAATTCATTTAATTTTGCATTATCGTAGGATTTATACCAATCATAAGTGAGATTTAAATCTTTCATTTGTTCTTGAGTTAAATCAACTTCTTTAGGCAAGCTAAGTTTTGCACCACAAGCACTCAAGAAAAATGCTAAAAAAATGCTAAATATTATTTTCATTTTATTCCTTTGATAATGCACTAATAGGATTTAAATTTGCTGCATTTCTTGCAGGGAAAAAACCAAAAATCACACCAATAAACATAGAACTTAAAAGTCCTAAAAGCACAGAATAGGCATTTAAAATCATAGGAAAATCCGTACTTAAAGTATTAAAAGCAAAAATAACAAAAATCGATAAAATCACACCTAAAATCGCCCCTATGGTACAAATCATAACCGCTTCGATTAAAAACTGCATCATGATATCTTCTCTTCTAGCCCCTATAGCCATGCGTATGCCAATTTCTCTCGTTCTTTCGCTTACAGAAACAAGCATGATATTCATCACTCCTATACCCCCAACAATCAAAGCAATCACAGCCACACAAGCGGTAAGTATGGTTGTAGTGCGTTTATTTGCTGTAATAGCTTGCTTAAAGGTATCAGAATTAAAAGTAAAAAAATCCTTTTGTCCGCGTTTAATTTCTAAAATTCTTATGATAGCATTTTCAGCCAAAGTTGAACTCACATCATCTTTAACCTTAACTATGATTTCACGCAAATTTCTATCTCCTGTAAGCTTATTCATCAGTGTTGTATAGGGTATATAAAGACGCACTACATTATCTTCTATAGGTTTGTCTGTATCTTTTTGTAAAACTCCTATGATCTTAAAAGGTTGAGAATTAAAAAGCACCACACGACCTAAAATATTTTCACTTTTTTCATCAGGAAAAAGATTTTTTTTAGCATTAAAATCCAATACAGCAACATTGGTGCTATTTTTTACATCATCATTATCTAAAATTCTTCCCGCACCTATCCTTAAACCTTCTATGGCAAAATTATTTACCCCCACTCCTTCAGCTCTTGCACTTAAAGAAATATTGGTATAAGTTGCTACACCTGAAGTATTTGAGTGAGCATCAACTGCTTCTAAATATTCTAAAGATCTTAGCGTTTCTAAATCACTAAAATTAAGCCTTGTTTTACCCGAACGCAAATCCCCAAATCCTTTTCCAGGACGAATTTCAATAGTATTTGTTCCAAGTCTTGCAATGGATTCAAGCACCTTAGCTTGAGAGCCCAACCCCAAAGCCACAACACAAACTACAGAAGCAATGCCTATGATGATTCCAAGCATAGTTAAAATAGAACGAAGTTTGTGTGCAAGTATGGAAGAATAAGCTATCTTAAAACACTCAAAGGCTTGATTTTTAAGCAAAGTAAGTGTTTTTTTCTCTTTAGACATTGTTTTTAAAGTGAGTTTTTCTTGAGCTTTTTCCTTTTTAGTATCACTTAAAATTTCTCCATCTTTAATCTCTATAACCCTTTTAGCCTGTGCTGCAATTTTTGGATCGTGAGTTACTAAGACTATAGTATGACCTTGTGCGTTAAGTTTTTGTAAAATTTCAAGCACCATAATACCACTTTTACTATCCAAAGCCCCCGTTGGCTCATCAGCCAAAATAAGCTCTCCACCATTGATTAAAGCTCTTGCTATAGAAACACGTTGTTGCTGCCCTCCGCTTAATTCATTCGGTTTAGAATCTAACTTATGAGCTAGTTCTAAATCATTTAAAAGTTTTTTAGCATTTTGACTTCTTTCTTGTAAATTTTTTCCCGCATAAACTGCAGGCAAAGAAACATTTTCTTTAGCACTAAGCAAGCTTAAAAGATTGTATCTTTGAAATATAAAGCCTATTTTTTCACGCCTTAATCTTGCTTTTTCATCATTATTAAGTTTAGTGACTTCATACTCATCAAAAACATAAGTTCCACTACTTGGTGTATCTAATGTTCCTATGATATTCAAAAGTGAAGTTTTACCACTTCCACTTTGTCCTATAATGGCAACAAATTCACCTTTTTCTATACTTAAACTTACATTTTTTAAAATGGCATTTTCGCCTATATTCTTGCAAATATTTTTAAGAAAAATCATTAAAATCTCAACTTCATTTTAGGAGCTAAGCCATCAGCACTTGAGCTTACTATCAATTCTTCATTTTCATTTACACCTTCTAAAATTTGAGTATTGATAGAATCTTTAATACCAAGTTTGACATATTTTTTAACAGCTTTTTGATTTTCTAAAATTTCAACATAATAGCCTTTTGGATCACTTTTAATTGCATAAGTTGGCACTGCTAAAACAGCTTTTGCACTTGCTACAACAATTTCATTTTGTATACTCATACCAATACGCAAAAAATCATCTTTATTGGCTACATAAAATTTTGCGTAATAATAAATAGCATTTGATGAGCTTGAGCTTGAAGAACTCGAACTTGATGAGCTTGAGCTTGTACTAGAATCACTCACTTCAGTATCAGCTGGATCTATACTTGCAATCTTAGCATGATAAGTTTTTTGAGGATCATTAAGCAAAGAAAAATCAAGCTCTGTTCCTACTTTTATCTTACTCACATCAGCCTCTGCTATTTCCATTCTTACTTCCATTTCGTCTAAATTAGCTATACGGACTATAGTAGGAGTGTTTTGATTAGCATTAACTGTTTGTCCTTCATCTACAGCTACATTAATCACAACACCATCCATAGGAGCAGTAATGGTTGTATAACCTAAATCTTTTTGTGCATTTTTAAGAGTGATTTCAAGCTGAACTACTTGAGCATTAAGCTCTGCAACATTAGCTTTTAAAGTATAATAATTATTTTTTTGAGTTTCTAAATTTTCAAGAGAACTTGCTTTAGCTGCATAAAGTTTTTGCTCTCTTTGATACTGCTTACTCGCAATCTCAAGAGCAACTTTTTTACTCTCTAAATTAGCCTTAGCGCTTTCAAGCTGAGCTTTTGTAATATCTAAATCGTTTTGTTGTTTATCTTTGTCAATTTGAGCGATCAAATCACCTTGCTTTACATGAGTTCCCACATCGACATAAAGTTTTATAATTTGTCCGCTAACTTGAGCACCCACATCGACTTGATCTTTGGCATATACCTTTCCTACTGCCTCTATGGTTTGAGATATATCTTTTTTTTGTATTTTTTGAGTTAAATAGCTGATTTTTTCATCATTATTAAAAAAAATAAAATAAGCCCCAACACTTCCAAGTATTGCAATTAAAATGATTAAAACAATCTTCTTTTTCATAATAACAAATCCTAAAGAAAAATCAAGATTAAATTTTACTCATTTTTTGTGAATTTTTTGTGAATTTTTAATTCTATTTTATAAATTTAAAAATTCTAAAGCCATCATCACATCACCCTGCATTAAAACTTTTAAATTTTCATCATCCCAACAAAAAGTAGAATTATGGTGCAAAGCTGGGTGATTTAAATCCTTTGAAATTCCAACAAATACATAAGCTCCCATTCTTTCTCGTGTTAAAAAAGCAAAATCTTCAGCCCCCATGTCAGGTTTAGAAGAAACAATGATATTTTCTTCTCCTAAGACCTTTGCAAAAGCTTTTCTTGCTATTAAAGCAGCTTTTTCATCATTAATCAATGGAGGAAATTCTTTAGTATATTTAAGTTTATAATCTCCACCGTTAGATTTTGCTGTAGCAGCAGCCACTTCTTCTAGAGAACTTTTTAAAATATCTTGTGTTTTATCATTTAAAAAACGCACGGTTCCTTTTAAATAAGCATTTGTAGGAATAACATTATAAGTAGTTCCTGCACAAATTTGACCTACGGTAATCACCCCTGCTTCATAAGGGGCTAAACGCCTAGAAACAACACTTTGTATATTATTTACAAATTGCGTTGCCATAATTATAGGATCTATACAAGTGTGCGGATGAGCTCCATGTCCTCCTCTGCCAATAAATTCCAAATCAAAAATATCCGTTCCAGCCATCATTTCACCACTTACAATTTGAGCAGTATTTTCAAGCAAAGGCCCCCATAAATGACAACCAAAAACTGCATCAACATAAGGATTTTCCAATACACCTGATTCTATCATAGGTTTAGCTCCACCGCTTCCCTCTTCTGCGGGCTGAAACATAAATTTAATCGTGCCACAAAATTCATCTTTGAGCTCATTTAATATCAAAGCAGCTCCCAAAAGTCCTGCTGTATGTCCATCATGTCCACATGCGTGCATCTTACCATCAATTTTTGAAGCATAACTTAGATTAGTTTTTTCTTGTACAGGCAAAGCATCCATATCCGCTCTTAAAAGAACGCATTTTGGTTTTTTCTGACTCTTCTTTTTTCCTTCTATAATAGCTAAAATTCCTGTTTTTGCAATATTTTTTTGATATTTAATGCCAAACTCATCTAAAATTTTACACACTAAATGAGCTGTATTTTCTTCTTCAAATTCAAGCTCAGGATGCATATGAATTTGATGTCTTAAATCAACTACTTTATCATAGTACTTTAGTGCTAAATTTTCAACCAGCTTATGCATTCTTTTCCTTAATCTAAATCTTTTATTTTTTCATCTGCTTTTTTACTGTCAAGTTTTTCCAAATTTGCCTCCATTTTTCGTATTTCTTCTTCTCCACTACGCACTAATTTTGCATCAATTTTGGAAAAATCTCCAGTTTTTTTATTTGGATATTCTACCTTAGAAAGTATAAAACGCAATAAATTTAATCTTGCTTTTTTCTTATCATCAGAAGAAATAATAGTCCAAGGACAAGTTGGGGTATTAGATGCTAAAAGCATAGAGTATTTAGCTAAAGTATATTTATCCCATAATTCTTGCGATTTTTGATCTACAGGAGATAATTTATATTGTTTAAGTGGATCACTTCGGCGTTTTTCAAAACGTTTTTTTTGCTCATCTTTTGATACCGAAAAATAAAATTTAAAAAAAGTAATATCACTATTTGAAATCATATTTTCAAACAAAGGCACTTCTCTTAAAAAATCTTTATGTTGTTGCGGTGTGCAAAAACCCATCACCGGTTCTACTCCTGCACGATTATACCAAGATCTGTCAAAAATCACAATCTCACCGGCTGAGGGCAAATGTGCTATATAACGCTGAAAATACCACTGTGTTTTTTCCACATCGCTAGGTTTTTCAAGAGCCACAACGCGGCAACCACGCGGGTTTAAATGCTCAATCAAACGTTTAATCGCCCCACCTTTTCCAGCTGCATCGCGTCCTTCTATAAGTATAAGAACCTTTAAACCCTTGGCTTTAACATGATTTTGAAATTTCAAAAGTTCAATTTGCAAATTCTTTAAATCTTTTTCATATTCTATTGTACTTTTCTTTCTTTTAACGGAAATATAAATTTCATTCTTTTTAACAGCCCCTTGTGTTTTTAGAGAATTATTTTCTTGCATTTTCAAACCTTTATAAAGTATTTAAAGCAAATTTACCATAATAAATTATAATTGAAGCTAAAGATAAAGGAAAAATAAGTTTTTAGGAAATTTATGCGTATTTTTGGTATTATTTTATTAAGTTTTTGTTTATGTTTTGCTTCTATATTGTCTTTAAATGAAGCTTTTAATGTAAAATCAAACTCTTATAATAACTCTATCTCAATTGATATTGAACTTGGAAAAGATATTTATCTTTATTCTAATAAACTTAAATTATATATAAATGAAAAAGATATAAGTTCTTTGATTAATTTACCTCAAAGCTCTACAAGAGGCAATGAAAATGTTTATTATCAAAAATTAAATTTAGCTTTGCCAAATTTACTACTAGAGCGCTTTGCAAAAAATACTACAAATTTAATCAAACTCGAATTTCAAGGTTGTTCTGAACAAGGCTTGTGTTATAATCCTCAAACTTGGTACTTTGATCTCATTTCTAAAAAAGATACTTTTGAAATTTCAAAACCTTATAAAGCTCAAAAAACAGATAAAAAAACTAAAATTGAATCTGAAGAAAGCTCTATAGCAAATTTTTTAGCAACAGATAACTTTTTTTGGATTTTACTAAGTTTTTTTAGCTATGGACTTTTACTCTCCTTAACACCTTGTATTTTACCTATGATTCCGATTTTATCTTCTCTTATCATAGCAAAAAGTAATGCTAAATTTTCAAAAAAACATAGTTTTTTTCTCTCTTTTATCTATGTTTTTTTCATGTCCTTAGCCTACGCTATTGCTGGAGTTATAGCAAGTTTTCTAGGAGCAAGTATTCAAGGAATTTTACAAAAACCTATTATTTTAATTCTTTTTGCTCTAATTTTCATAGCTTTTGCTTTTGCTATGTTTGGAGCTTTTCGTTTCGAATTACCATTAAGATTTCAAACCTTTATACATAAAAAAAGCGAAAAAGGAAAGGGAGTTGTAGGTATAGCTATTATGGGATTTTTATCTGCTTTAATAGTAGGTCCTTGCGTAGCAGCCCCTTTAGCAGGTGCTTTAATTTATATAGCCAATACAGGCAATGCTTTATTGGGTGGTAGTGCGCTTTTTATCATGAGTTTTGGCATGGGTATACCTTTGCTTTTCATAGGCTTAGGATTAGGTTTTATTAAGCCTGGTTTTTGGATGGAAAAAGTAAAAATTTTCTTTGCTTTTGTTATGTTGGCTATGGCTATTTGGATACTTTCTAGAATTATTGAAGAAAATTACATTTTAATTGCCTATGGAATTTTAGGTGTATTTTTTAGTGTTTTTATGGGAATTTTTGAAAAAAGTTTTACGATAATTTCTAAAATTAAAAAAAGTATTTTAATTCTTATTTTAGCTTATTCTCTAAGCATTTTCCTAGGGGGAATTTTTGGGGTTAAAAATTTCTTAAATCCTTTAAATTTCAATACTACATCTACCTCAAAACCTGCTCTAAGCTATGATTATATCAGTAATTTTGAACAATTAAAGCAAGAAATACAAACAAATACAAAGCCCATAATGCTTGATTTTACTGCATCTTGGTGTGAAAATTGCAAACTTTTAGATGAATTAACCTTTAGCGATGAAAGAATCATACAAAAAATGCAAAATTACAAACTTATCAAAGTTGATGTAAGCGAAAATAATAATGAACAAATTAAAACCATGAAAGAATTTAATGTTTTTGGCCCACCTGTTTTAATTTTCTTTGAAAATGGAAAAGAAAAATTAAAAATCACGGGTTTTATCAGTGCTGATGATTTATTAAAAAAACTAGAACCATGAAAATTCAAAGTTTGCAAATAGGGAAAATTAAAAAAACCATAAAAATTTCCAAAACGCATTTATTAAAGATATTTACCTAGAAGAAACATAGATTGATTTTCTGGGTATTTTAGATGATCAAATAGCTAATAAAATTCATCACGGAGGCTACCATAAGGTATTTTTGCCAACTCTTGTCAAAACTATCCTATATGAGAAAGATTTCTTAATAAAAAGCTAAATTTTGGCTCAATGAGTGAAAATTTGAGCATCGATGGGCTTTATGAACAAAATGTTTGCATAGATGATATACATCAAATTTCAAATGCAAAACTGCAAGTAAGCGAACCTAGAAAACCTTGTGTAAAAATTTCTAGAATTCACAATAATTCAAATTTTACACATGAAATTTTTAAAATGGGCTTGAGTGGATGGTATTATAAAGTTTTACAAGTTGAACAAATACGAAAGTATGAAAACATTAAAATTTTAGAAAAAAAATCTACTTCACTTAGTATATTTAAACTCAATCAACTTTTTTACTCCCCACATCAAATTCTTAAGAAAAATCCAAATTTAATTAGATAAATTAGAAAAATTAAACTCTCTCATATCTCAAAATTGGCACGAAACGATACACAAACGCTTAAAAAATACTTACGATACAAGCTATATGGATAGCTTATAAGTTTTTAAAGTTATTTTTAGATAAAATAATCCTTTTTTGAAAGGATAATCATGCAAAGACAAACATGGAGTAGCACACTAACTTATATTCTAACAGTTGCTGGAGCAACCATAGGATTTGGAGCAACTTGGCGTTTTCCCTATCTTGTAGGAGAAAATGGTGGCGGCGCTTATGTATTAGTTTTTTGTATAGCCATGATTATCATAGGCATTCCTGTTATTTTAGTTGAAAATGTCATAGGCAGAAAAGCGATGACAAATAGCGTAGATGCTTTTAAACAAAAATGGCAAAGTATTGGATACATGGGACTTTTAGGAAGCTTTGGCATAATGGCTTACTACATGGTACTTGGAGGATGGGTTTTAGTTTATATTTGGGAATTAACCCTAGGGAATTTTAGTCTTGCCAATGTAGTAAGCAAAGAATTTACTCATCAGTTTTTTAACGACAAGATAGCCTTCAATCCTTTGGGGGTCGGTATTTTTACCACTGTTTTTGTAATTATTAATTACATTATTTTAAAAAGAGGCATTATAGATGGTATAGAAAAATCTGTAAAATTTTTAATGCCCTTATTATTTATCTGTCTTATTATTGTTGTAGGACGCAATTTAACCCTTGATGGAGCTATAGCTGGAGTTAAATTTTATCTTGAACCTGATTTTAGTAAAATTTTATCACCAAAACTTTTAATCGATGTTTTAGGGCAAGTTTTTTTTGCTTTATCCCTAGGTTTTGGGGTGATGATAACACTTTCATCTCATCTTAATAAAAATGAAAATATGGCAAAAACCGCTATTTATACAGGGGTTTTAAATACCATTATAGCTGTTTTGGCTGGTTTTATGATTTTTCCAGCACTTTTCTCAGCGGGACTTGCTCCAGATAGCGGGCCTTCTTTGGTTTTTGAAACTTTACCTATAGCATTTTCTCATATCCATTTTGGCACCATTGTGTGTATTTTATTTTTTATCTTACTCTTGATTGCAGCTTTAACCACAAGCTTGCCAATTTATCAAGTTATTATTAGCGTATTAGAAGAAAAATTTAAATATTCTAAAAATCTTTCTATTAACCTAACTCTAGGGTTTATCTTCATACTTGGCAATCTTCCTTGTATTCTAACTTATGGGCCTTGGCGTGATATTGTTATCATCAAAGGAAAAAACATTTTTGATAGTTTTGATTTCATTAGTGGAAATATTTTGTTTGTTTTAACTGCATTTTTTTGCTGCATTTATGTAGGTTGGATTTTAGGCAAACAAGAAAGTCTAAAAGAACTTAGCAATAACAATACACTTAAAAGTTCATGGTTTGGAATTTGGTTTTATTATGTAAAATATATAATACCTTTGATTATTTTAATCATTTTTATCTATGGAATTTTAAACTAATTTTTTAAATTTATATCTCTCTAACATAGTGGAATTTCCTAAAATTCCACCTTGATGTATATAAAGCAATGGTTTTTTCCACTCTTGTTTTAATGCTATACTTAATCCTAAAATATCATACAACAAGTCAAATTCTATATTGCACTTTAACTTTAAATCCATATAAAGCTCATAAAATTCTTTATACGGCTTAGCAAAGTGATATTTTTTATCACTTGTTAAAAATTCTAAATTTGAAAAATCATAGCTTGGATCTAATGTTAAAATTTGTTTTTTAAGATATTTAATATCACCTACACAAGCACAAGTAAATACTTTAAATTTAGAATACTTTGCCAAAAAAGCTGCCGAAGTGCCTGTACCCGAAGGTAAAAAAATATCAAAATCAAGCTTTAAACTTTGACTTTGCATTTGAATTTCTTGAGCAAGCTCCATATAGCCATATTGAGCTTCTAAATTAGCCATGCCTTGTTCTATAAAAATATCATCTTTTTTACACAAAGACAAGGCAAATTGCTTTAAGGAGGATAAAGAATGGATATTTTCTACAAAATTAACACCATTTTCTAAAGCTAAAGCATAGTTTCCACAAGGATTATTCTTAAGAAAAGTAGAAATTTTTTCACAAGCAAAAACAAGCTTATATGATCTTTGTTTAGCAAAAATACTTAATGCCGCCAAAGCATTACTTTGGCTTCCTCCATAACTTACAAAAGATTGATTTTTAGGATATCTTTGATGGATATAAAAAGCAAGTTTCCTAGCTTTATTTCCATTAATTTCTCCTAATAAATCATCTCTTTTAATATAAAATTCAAATCCGTTAAAATTGATTTTTTGTATAGGACTAATTGTTTTAATGAAATTCAAAGAATTTTTCTACATCCTTTAAAGCATTATCATTTTTAATGCTAAATTTTATTTCTATGCGACGACTCTTATCCTTATCTTCAACTCCGTTGACAAACACAGGATCTGAAAAAGAACGTCCACTTGCCATTAAAAGCTTTTGAAGCTTATCACTCTTATAAAAAGTATAGATAAAATTCATCACCTCATAAGCTCTTTTTTGCGACAAATCTAAATTATAAATATAAGATCCATCACTATCAGTATGTCCTTCAATAATGATATTTTCAATGTTGGAAAAAATTTTTGGATCTTCAAGAATAGCATCAAAATATTCGCTTAAGATTTTTCTCAAACTTGCCTTTGCCTCATTTTTTAACACATAAGAATCTTTATCAAAAAGTACTTCAGCAGGCAAAGAAATAGATCCTGTCTTTTCATCTATAGTGATATTATTATCAAGTTTGCTTTGTAATTCCTTGCTTAAATTTTCACGAATCAAACCAAGATTTTGCACCTTTTCTTTAGCTTTTTGAAAATCTTCTTGTAAATTTTTAAGCTCTTCATCTTTTTTCTCTAGTTGACCTAGTAAAATCAAAATTTGCTTATCTTTATTATCTAAAGTTGAGTTTAAATCTTTGCTTAACTGCTTGTAATTTGTAATATTAGCCTCTAATTCTGCTTTTTGAGAATTAGCAAGATTTAAAGCACTAGAAGCATTGTTTAAATCAGAACTTAGTTTAAACACTATGGCTTCTTTATTTCTAAGCTCTTCTTTACTCTCCTCTAAGCGTGCCTCTTGTTTATTGAGATTGTCTTTAATTTCTTTTAAATCACTTTGAGTTAAAACATATTTTACAACAATAGCACCTATTAGCAAAATAAAAACAAACAGCAATCCTGCCATTAAATCAGCATAAGCTATCCAAAAATTGCTATCTTCTTTTGTCTCATTTTTCATTTATTTTCTTTATCTTCATTTTTTAGCTCATCATTGCTTTCTTGCTTAGATATTTTTGCTTGAATTTCATCTTGATTTTCTTCAGTCTTAGACTCTGAAAAATCTTCTATTTGTTTGGTTTCATTTTCTTTATTTTGATTTCCATCCCCAGAAAGCTTACTCATCATTTGACTTGTTTCTTCATCAAGTGCTTTCATTTCTTTTTTAAGCTCATCCATCATTTTGATTTTAGCATCGATACTTTTTTCTTCTTCATATACTTCCTTAAATTTATGCATACCTTCAAACAAGCTTGCTTTAAATCCCTCAAAAACCTTTTCTTGACTTTCCAACATTGCTTTTTCATAAAGTTCAAAATTTTTACCAAAACGCTCTACTTTTTCATCGAATGCACTTAGCGTCTTATCAAGATGATGAATTTTATCACTACTGATATCGAGCAAGCGATTATATTGTTCTGACATTCTTGTATTGATTTCTTTCAAATTTTGATTGAGCAAACCTATGCCATTTAACATTTCACTATAAAGCTTTCCAAGATCGCGTTGATCTCTTTGTGCTTTACTAAGCTCACCCATGGTTTGTTTGATGTGTTCACTACTTAATCTAATAGCCTTTTCTTCTACATTTAGCATATCTTGAAAAATACCAAATTTTCTATCAATAGCATGATCAAGCTCTGCAAAAAAATCATCATTACTAACTTGTTTAAAAATTGCTCCCATTTTTTCAAAATGCTGCAAACTCTCAGTTAAATACCTTTGATCAAGCTCTTCTTTTGTCCAAAAAAATCCACTTGTAGCATTTTTTTGACGATTTAGCAAACGATCTATTTTACTTTTACCATATTTTTCAAAAAACATCCACCATAATGCAAGAAAAATTCCATAAATTGAAACATAAAAAGCAGTTCCCACTCCACTTAACAAATCTGCAATTTCTTGTTCTAAAGCGGCTGTATCACTAGAGCTAAAATTTGGCATTGAAAAAGCTATACTGATAAAAGTCCCTAAAATTCCCATCATTGGAAAAATTGCCGAACCTATACTAGCAAAGTTCTCATTTCTTGCACCTTTAATATATGCATAAGCAAAGTCATCAAAATTGGCATTTGATTTTGTGTCTTTCCCTATGGCAAGAAAATGCCTCATAATATGTCTTTTTAAAACCTGTTTAAATTCATCTTTTTGTTGTTCAAAAATACTATACGCATACTCAGCACTATGTCTAGCAAAAATCAATGCTGTAAAAAAAATCACACCTGTCATAATAACCGTATGTAATTCAACCTTAAAATCAATTACATTAAAATAACCCGATAAAATCAAAATATAAAGAAAAGCTGGAATAAAAATAATTTTAAAATAAACCAAAGAACCTCTTGCATCTTTGCCTTCAGGCAAAACAAGTTCTGAAATTTCATCTGATTTAATATCCATGAAACCAATACCTCATTAAATTTTATTTTAAAGATTGTTACTAAATTTAATAAAAATTTTTAAAACAAAATAAAACTAAGCCTTTAAAATGCTTAGTTTTTGTTTATACAGTTTAAATCTTCAAAAGCGACTTCAAGACGCTTTATCATGCTTTCTTCACCACTTCTTAACCAAACACGCGGATCATAGTATTTTTTATTTGGCTTGTCATCACCTTCTGGATTTCCAATTTGTCCTTGCAAATAAGCCCTATTTTTAAGTTCATATTCACGCACCCCATCCCAAAAAGCCCACTGGGTATCTGTGTCAATATTCATCTTAATTACGCCATAACTTACTGCATTTTTAATATCTTTTAGCTCGCTACCGCTACCACCATGAAATACAAAATTTATAGGCTTATCGCTATTTAAAGCAAATTTATCTTTGACAAATTTTTGCGAATTTTTTAAAATTTCAGGTTGTAAGCTAACATTTCCTGGTTTGTAAACTCCATGTACATTTCCAAAGCTTGCTGCAATTGAAAATTTATCACTAATCTTTCCAAGTCTTTCATATGCAAGTGCTACATCTTCTGGTTGGGTATAAAGCTTAGAATTATCAATACCTGTATTATCCACTCCATCTTCTTCGCCACCTGTACAACCTAGTTCTATTTCAAGCGCGACATCTAAAGCATCAAGTTTTTGAAGATAAACTTCACATGTGTTAAGATTTTCCTCTAAACTTTCTTCGCTAAGATCAAGCATATGAGAACTAAATAAAGCTTGTCCATGGGTTTTTTTATATTGTGCATTTGCCTCAATAAGCCCATCAATCCAAGGCAAAAGTTTTCTTGCGGCATGATCAGTGTGTAAAATCACAGGTACACCATAAGCTTTAGCAAGTAAATGTACATGTTTAGCCCCACTAATTGCACCTAAAACTTCTCCATTAGGACAATTTTTCCCTGCATAAAATTTTGCCCCACCATTTGAAAACTGGATAATAACTGGAGAGTTAACTTTTTTTGCAGCTTCTAAAACTGCATTAATAGAATCAGTTCCTACAACATTAACAGCAGGGATAGCAAAACCCTCTGCTTTAGCATAGTCATAAACTTTATTAAGCTCATCTCCGCTAATCACCCCTGCTTTTACAATGTCTAAAACACCCATTATTTATATTCCACTTTAGCACTATTTAAAAGATCTTGGCCTTTTTGATTGATAACTTTTTTAAATTCTTCAAATTTAAGTCCGTTTTCAATACCTTGTTTTACTTCATCAAATTTGATTTGACCTTTAGCCTGCGAATTTTCTTTTAAGATTACATGATAACCAAAATTCGTTTTTATCGGAGTTGTAGTAATAGTACCATTTTTAAGTGCGAAAGCGGCATCTGTAAAAGGCTTTACCATAGTTGATTGATCAAACCAACCAAGCTCACCACCTTGGTTTTTTGAACCTGGATCAATTGATTTCTCTTTAGCAAGCTCACTAAATTTAGCATCTAGCTCTTTACCTTTTAAACCTTTAAGTTTGTTAATAATATCCTTAGCTTCTTTTTCTGTCGCTACTAAGATATGTTTTGCTTGCACTCTTGCAGGTTTTACATATTTGTCTTTATTTTGATCATAAAAAGCTTTAACTTTAGCCGAATCAATTTTAATTGTATTTAAAATTTTTTCTTGATAAACATTAACAAGTATTGCATCTTTTGCACGGTCAAGTTCTTTTTTGTACAAAGGATCTTTTTCTAAATTTTGTTTTTTAGCATCTTGCAAAATTAAGTCTTGCATAATATATTGCTGAATAAGAGCTTTTTTTTGATTATCTGGCAAAGTTTTAAAATCCTGTCCTCTAAGCATAGGGGCAAAAAATTCACTTACTTCTGTATCACTAATGCTCTTGCCATTAACAGTGGCTACTGTAGCTGCATTTACATTTAAAGCTACACCTGCAATCAAAGCTGCTACAACTAAAGAAATTTTTCTCATTGGGTTTCCTTTTTAATAAAATGTATGTAAAATTGATTATATCTAAACTTGGTTTAAAGCTAATTAACTAAAATTAAAAAATGAAAAGAAATTTAGAAATCAAAGAGCTTTTTTTAAAATATTTTGAAAAACCTGTAACAGAACTTAAATTTTCAAATTTATACGAACTATTAGTCTGCGTGATGCTTTCAGCCCAATGCACTGATAAAAGAGTTAATCTCATCACTCCTGATCTTTTTAAAGCTTATCCTGATATCAAATCCCTTGCAAATGCAAATTTATCAAGCCTTAAAACCTACATACAAACTTGTTCATTTTTTAATAATAAAGCACAAAATCTTATAAAAATGGCAAAATCAGTTTGTGAAAATTTTGACGGAGAAATTCCCCTTGAAGAAGAGAAATTAAAATCCTTAGCAGGTGTGGGACAAAAAACCGCCCATGTGGTTTTAATAGAATGGTGTGGAGCAAATTTCATGGCTGTAGATACTCATGTTTTTAGAGTTTCTCACCGCTTAGGACTTAGTAAAGCAAAAACTCCAGAAGCCACAGAAGAAGATTTAACACGCATATTTAAAGATAATCTTAACTATCTTCATCAAGCCATGGTTCTTTTTGGACGCTACACCTGTAAAGCTAAAAAACCTTTATGTAAAGAATGTTTTTTAAATCATCTTTGCAAAAGTAAAGATAAGGAACTTAAATGAAAATTTTCATCTTTTTACTCACTATATCTCTTAATATTTTCGCCTTAGAATCTTACAAGCCTAGTGCTGATTTTTCTTCTTATTTTAATAACATAAATTGCTCGCAAATCTTAGATAAGTTTTTTTATCTAAATTGCTATGATTATAAACTCAAAGGTACAAAAGCCGTTGCTTATAAAGTAGAAGCTTCAAATTTAAAAAATAAACAAATTAAAAAACGCCCTCGCTTTGAAGATGATACAAATATTCCTAAAAAATACCGTACTACTTGGAGTGATTATAAAAACAGTGGCTACACGCGAGGACACACTGCACCTAATGCTTCTTTTAGCTTTAGTAAAGCTGCTCAAAATTCAGTATTTTTAATGAGTAATATTACCCCACAAAATGCGCAAATAAATAATAAAATTTGGAATGAAATCGAACAAAGAGAAAGAAATTTGGCTTTAAAATTTCAAAGTATTGAAGTTTTAAATTTAGTACTTTACGATAAAGAACCACAATACATTAAAAACCGTATTGCTATACCAAGTTTTTATGTAAAAATTATTAAAACTCCGAAATTTAAAGAATGCTATCGAGTACCAAACCACGAAGTAAATGATGAAAATATTAAACAGTATCAAATAAATTGTGATAAATTTTAAGGTATAAATTATGGAGATAAATGCTCTTACGATAACCACTCTTTATATCATAGGTATTTCCGCAGAAGGAATGACAGGGGCTTTAGCTGCAGGACGCCATAAAATGGACCTTTTTGGAGTTATTTTTATTGCTCTCGTAACAGCAATTGGAGGCGGAAGCATACGAGATGTGCTTTTAGGACATTATCCTTTAACTTGGGTTAAACATCCTGAATATATTATTTTAATCTGTTTTTGCGCCCTTATAGCCACAAAAATTCCACGTGTAGTAACCAAGCTTGAAACTTTATTTCTAACTCTTGATGCTATAGGACTTGTTGTTTTTAGCATACTTGGAGCTCAAATAGCCATAGATCAAAATCATGGTTTTATCATCGCTGTTGCTGCTGCTGTAATCACTGGTGTCTTTGGTGGAATTTTAAGAGATATTTTATGTATGAGAATTCCCTTAGTGTTTCAAAAAGAAATTTATGCAGGAATTGCCATAATTGCAGGAGCAATCTACTATTCACTTATAGTTTGGTTCGAATTTAACGCCCTAGTTTGCACGCTTTTAACTCTTTTTGTAGGAGTTATTGCAAGGCTTTTGGCTATCAAATATCAATGGTCTTTGCCTATTTTTTCCTACAACGAGGAAAAATAATTTATCGTTGCTTTATACAAGTTTGCTAAGATATTAAAAATTTTAGGAGATTGATAAATGCAAAGACTAAGTATTTTACTTACGATTTTAATAGTTATTAATATAACAGCTTGCGATAGCAAAACAGAAAATTACTACAAAAATCATCCTAGTGAAGCAAAAGAAAAAGCAAAAGAATGCAAAGAAAGCGAAACTCTTAGCGAAGATTGTATTAATGCATTAAAAGTTGGTGTTAAACCAACAAATGAAGAGAGTAAATACAGTCCAAACACACCAAAAAAATCTGATAATCAGATATCAGAAGCTTTAAAGCAAAATGATTTAAAAAAAGAAAAAATCACAAAAGATATTAACCAAAGTTCAGAAAATAATGAAAGTATTATAATACCACCTATAGCAGAAACACCTTCTGAAATTTATCCTTCCAAAACAACAGAAAACAATCAAAGTTCTATCTTTAGTGATGATATTAATATAACACAGGAAAAATTACCATGAAAATAACTCTTTTTTTAAGCCTTATTGGTATATTTTTTGCAGCATGCGAACAAACCAAAAGTGTAGAATATTATCAAAATCACCCCGAAGAAGCAAAAAAAAGAAGTTTAGAATGCAGGCACAAAGCTATCATCAGTCAAGATTGTGTTAATGCATATAAGGTAGGTTTTCCAAAAGATGAATGGGAAGATGAAAATATCTCTAATCCTTAAAAGCTATAAAAGTTTCAAAATTTGCCCATTTAAAAATACTTTCTATTTTCTTAAAACCTGCCTTTTCTAGCATGTTTAAATTTTCTTTTTGACTATAAGGAATTAAAACATTTTCTAAGGCTTCTCTTTTAGCTGCAATTTCAAATTTAGAATAGCCTTGTTTTTCTTTGTAGTCTGCATAAAGTTCTATGATATTTTTAGACAAAAAAGCATCTTCATAAAGGATTTTTTCACTCATAATCAAAATGCCTTTAGGATTTAAATTTTTATAAATTTTATCAAGCAATTCCTGTCTTTTAGGAGGACGAATAAACTGCATGGTATAATTTGCCACAAAAACATCGCAAGTAAAAAAATCAAATTCGCATAAATTAGCTTCAAAAAAACTTATATCAAGTCCATAAGCTTTAGTTTTTGACTTTGCAACTTCAAGCATAGAAGCAGAATTATCCACGCCAAAAAGTTTAAAATCCTTTCTTAGATTTGCCAACAAAATCAAAAAATTAGCACTTGAACAGCCCAAATCACAAATACTTGCATTTGCAAGTAAAATTTTAGCCAATAAATTAGCACAAAGTTCTAAATTTTCCCTATAAAATGGTACAGAACGATTAATCATATCATCAAAAACACTAGCCACGCTTTTATCAAATTCAAATTGTTTTTTAGGGCTTTGTTTAAAAAGTTCATCTTTCATCATTTTTCCTTAATAATTCTCTAGCTTGTTCTATGTCTTTGGCAATTTGATTTTTAAGTTTTTTTAGATCTTGAAATTTCTGATTCTCTCTTAGAAAAGATATAAACTCAAGTTCGAAAAACTCCCCTTGTGTGAAATTTTCACCCAATTCTTCTAAAATATGACTTTCTATGGCAAAATTTTCATCGCTTGATCTTACACCTAAAAAACTCACACTTTTATAAATATTTTTTTGGCTTTTTAACAAAGTAGCATAAACACCATTTTGAGGCAAAAAATAGCCTTTACAATCTAAATTTATAGTCGCAAAAAGTTCTTTAGAGCCCAAACCTTGTCCTTTAATCATCTTCCCTTTGATACTATAATCTCTTCCTAAAAATTCTTTTGCTTTTTGTAAATTTGCTTTTGATAAAAAATCCTTAATTAAACTTGCATGAACACCTACTCCGCTTATACTAAATTCATCAACTATTATAGTTTTTATCCCACTTAAAGACTCAATATCTTTAGCACTATAAGCCCTATTTTTCCCGAAAGAAAAATCATATCCCACCACTATAAATTTTAAATTGACAAATTCTTTTTTCAAAAAGCTTAAAAAATCTTTACCATCTAAAGATTTTATACTTTCAAAATCCACTTCTATAACTTTTTTTCCTGAAATTTCTTCTTTTTGACGATTTGAACAAAGAAATTGACCCTTAAATTTATTAATAACTAACAAAGCCCCATTCTCATCTAAACATTTTACAAGTTTTAGATGCCCTAAATGTATACCATCAAAACAACCTATGGCTAAAGAAGTAATATTAATTTTTGATATAGTGGTAAAAATATTCAACATTACCTTCCTTTCCTTTAATGCTTGATTTTTGCGTATTTTTTAAAAGCCAACCTAACTTAGCACATGCTTTTTCAAAATCCATTCTTGCCTTTAAGATTGCCTTGTCATCTTTTAAAACACCTTTTTTATCTCTTTTGATATTTTTTCCCACTTCAAACTGAGGTTTAAAAAGTAAAATAATTTCCTTTAAGGCTAAATTATCGATATAATAAAGTAAATTAATAAGAGAAATAAAACTCACATCACAAGTAATAAACTCAAATTTTTCTTCACTTTTAAAGGCTCTAAGATCTGTATTTTCATGCAAGATAATTTTTTCATTTGTTCTTAAATTTGAATGGAGTTGATTGCTACCTACATCAAGAGCAGTGATTTTTAAAGCCTGATTTTCAAGTAAAATTTGCACAAAACCACCCGTGCTAGATCCTATATCAAGGCAATTTTTATGTTTTATTTCAATATCATTTTCTTCTAAGAAATTTTTTAATTTTAAAGCCGCTCTTGAAACATAAATTTCACTTAAAAGATCCAATTTTAACTCATTGGCTAAAAATATATCTTCAGGATTTAAATCTTGCGTTTTTTTTAAATTTTCTAAAAAATTTTTCACATCAAAAGAAGCTTTAAAACTTTTACCATTAAGCAAAACCTCTTCACTTTCTATAAGTTCCAAGGCTTTATTTCTGCTGATATTTAAACGCTTTGAAACAAAAAAATCAAATCTCATTTTAAACTCTCATTTATTCTTTTTTCTAAGTCTTCTTTTTCTTTAGAAAACCACCAAATGCCTATTTCAAAAGCATTTTTTTTAAAAATTTCTCTAAGATCTTTAAGATCTTTTTCAAAAAGGTCTTTTTCTTTTTGAATTAAACTTAAATTATGATCTTTTAAAAAATCAAAATTATTCATCCATGAAAGTATTTGTTCTTGTTCAGATTTTAAGGCATTATTTCTTTGCTCTTTTAAAAAATAATTTCCTAAAACCATGATAAAACATAAAAATAAAACAATTATTTTTATCTTTATTTTCAAAACAAAATTAAAAACAAAAGCCAAAAGAGAGCAAAACATAAAAAAATTAAAAAAATCAAAAATAAAATTTAAAGCTCTAAAGCTCAAATATCCAAAATAAGAAAAAATAAAAAATTTTAAATTTGAAACAAAATACAAAAATTCAGATAAAAAATCAAAATAAACAAAAGAAGCACTCTTATAAGCAATGATTTTCCTAGAAAAAAGTTCTAAATTTAAAAGTTCATTGTAAGTAAAAAAAAGCCCATAAAATGCATAAAATAAAGCAGTAAAAAAGCTAGCGATAACAACTATTCTAAAATCATTATAAGCATTATCTACAAATTGCAAATGTAATTCTTTTTTTAAAAATATCATCAATAAAGGCAAAATTATAAATATAAAAATTAAATCAATTTTTTCAAGATTTAAAAAATTTAAAAATAAAGAAACAAGTCCAAAAATCGCCAAGAAAAAACTAAAAATATAAAGATAAAAATCTCCCATACTAATACGATAAAACAAACTTCCCTTAATCAAAGTAGCTTCTTTTATAATATTTTTTCTAAGCTTTAAAAATAAAAAGAATTCCCAAAAAAGTGTTAAAAAAATAGGAATTAAAAAAAATAAAGAAAAAGCACTCCTTTGCCAAGTTAGCAAAAAGCCAAAAAGGCTTAAAAGCGTTAAAATATAAGAACTATTCTTTAACAAGTTCATTAAAAGCACTTTCATCTATACATTTTACTTCAAGCTCTTTAGCCTTGCTAAGCTTAGAACCTGCCTCTTCCCCAAAAAGCACATAGTCAGTCTTTTTAGAAACTGAGCCGCTTACCTTACCTCCAAGTTTTTCTATCAAAGCCTTAAACTCATCTCTTGGACGTGAAAGAGTACCTGTAATCACAAAAGTTTTACCAAAAATCACACCATCACTTTTAATTTCAAGTTTTTCTATTTTCAAATTTAAAAGCTTGTAAAACTCATCAATTCTTGTACGATTAACACGCGTAAATTCGCAAAGACTTAAAGCCATTTGCTCTCCAAAACCTTCTAAATTGGCATAAGCTTCAAAGCTTTGCTTATGCCACTCTTTACCAAAATTTAAGCTTAATTTTTTAGCCGCAACCTCGCCAATATGCTCTATCCCTAAAGCTGTGATAAAACGAAAAAGCTCACATTCTCTTGCTTGTTCTATAGCATTTAAAAGATTGTTAATTTTCTTTTCCTTAAAGCCTTCCAAACCTTCAAAATCACTAAATTTTAAATGAAAAATGCTCTCAAGCGTAGTGATTTTTTTGTGTTTGTATAAAAGTTCTACTATATTTTCTCCAAGTCCGTCGATATTAAGACATTTTTTAGAAACAAAATGAATGATAGAATTTACAAGTCTATCCTCACAATCTATATTTTGACATTTTATTAAAGTTCCTTCATCTAAAAGCTCACTTTGGCAAGTAGGACAAAGCTTAGGGCGTGAAATTTCCATCTCTAAACCTTCTCTACGATCTTTAAAAACCTTAGTGATTTTAGGGATAACATCACCACTTCTTATCACGCTTACAAAATCATTGATTTTAACATCAAGTCTTGCAATCTCATCAAAATTATGAAGTGTGGCTGATTTTACTACAACCCCATCTAAATTTACAGGTTCTAAAACCGCCACAGGAGTGATCACTCCGCTTCTTCCTACTTGTAAATTTATTCCTATTAAACGCGTGGTTTTTTCAAGTGCAGGAAATTTAAAAGCTGCCATAAATTTTGGAAATTTTACCGTATAGCCTAGCTCTTCACAAAGTGCAAGATCATCAACTCTTACCACCATTCCATCCATCATCATAGGCTTTTTTTCTCTTAAAGCTAAAAGCTCATCATAAGCTTTTAAAACCTCATCTAAATTAGTACAAAGCTTAATAAAATCATCCTTTAAAAAACCAAGCTCTCTGATAAATTGCATCATCTCGCTGTGCTTGGTAAAATTTAAGGTATTTTCCCCTACTCCCCAAGGATAAAATTTCAAATTTCTTTCTTTAGTGATACTTGTATCAAGCTGCCTTAAACTCCCACTTGCAGCATTGCGTGGATTGGCAAATAAACTTTGATTTAAAAGAGCTCTTTTTTCGTTGATTTTCTCAAAATCATCTTTTAAAATCACCACTTCTCCACGAATTTCTATCCTTTCTTTATAGGCTATATTTTTAGGTATATTTTCTATCTCAAAAACATTAAGTGTTATATCCTCGCCCACTTCGCCATCACCTCTAGTGGCACCGCTTACTAATTTACCATTTTCATAAAGCAAATTTAAACTCGCTCCATCAAATTTAGGCTCTATAAAAAAGTTTTTTTCACATTTTGCACGTTTTGCCCAAGCCCTAAGCTCACTCTCATCAAACACATCTTCCATCGACCACATACGCTTTAAGTGAGCTATTTTTTTAAACTCGCTTTGTATAGTAGGAGCTATTTTTTGCGTTGGAGAGTCTTTTGAAATTTCATCTTTGTTTTGTTCTTCAAAAACTCTTAATTCTCTGATTAAAGCATCGTATTCTTCATCGCTAGCCAAGGGTTCATCTTTTTCATAATATGCCCTCATCCACAAATTTGCTAAAGCAACTTTTTCTAAATACTCTTCTTTTTTCATCTAAACTCCTATATTGTCCATTGCCTGTGCTAAAGCAAAAAGTTGTTTGTGCTCGTATAAATCATGCACTCTTATAATACTAGCACCATTTTCAAAAGCCTTTAAATGCAAATACAAAGTTCCTGCTAAACGATCTTTAATCTCGCTTTGAAAATACGCATTAATCACACTTTTGCGACTCGCACCTATGAGTAAAGGTTTATTAAATTGCAAAAAATGTTCTAAGTGTTTGATTAAAATCATATTATGCTCCGCACTCTTTCCAAAACCAATACCTACATCTAAAATACTTTCTTTTACTCCAAAACTTTCTAAAAGTTCAAGTTTTTCTTTAAAAAACAAAGTCATCTCATCGAGCAAATCTTCATAAAAAGGATTATCTTGCATGTTATTTGGATTGTTTTGCATGTGCATTAAGCAATATTTTGCCTCATATTTACTTGCAAGTTTAGCCAGATTAAGATTTCTTAAACTTGTAATATCATTTATAAGTTTAAAACCCTTATTTAAAGCATATTCTAGACAATATTCATCAAAACTATCTAAACTAAAAATCGCTTTTTCATGATAATTTTTCTCATAAATTAAGTCAAGTACTTTTTTTAGTCTTTTAAATTCCTCTTCCTTGCCGCAATACTCACTCCCAGGTCTTGAACTAACCGCACCTATATCGATATACTCAGGCTTTAAAGCAAGAAAGTCATTAAGCCTTTTTTCAAAGTCTTCTTCACTCACACGACTTTTTGCATTAAAACTGTCTTCATTAACATTAATCACTGCCATAAGCTCAGCTTTTTTTGGTTTTAAAAAATCTTTTTGCAAAAAAAGAGCCAAATTTTTAAGTCCAAAATCTTGAAGTTTTTCTTTAGTAATAAGTTTTTGAATTTGTTCTTTACTTGCCATTAAAAGTGCATTTGAATGAGTGATTTTTGCGGTAATTATTTCTTTATGGGTGATGAGCTCAGCTCCTACTCTTAAGGCATCTTGTTTTAAAATATTTGCTGCAGGAGTAGAAATATCTTTGATAAAAATAAAATGAATTTTTGTTTTTTGACTCATAATCTTTTGTCCCATTTTATGAGGGTTTATGAAAGAACAAAGTAAATTAAAATCGGTATTTGGATTGATTTTAAAAAATTTCATTTTATTTCTTTGTATAATAATTTAATAAAAGAGTAGTCAAAAGCACTCCACTTTTAGAATTTAATCTTGCAAGCTCATAGCTTTCATAAAAGAACTCTAATTCTTCAGCATTAAAATCTTTATATTTCACACATTCTTTAGCAAGCAATGCGATTTGATCCATAAGTTCATTTTTATCCAAATTTTCATTTTTTTGCAAAAAATCAAAAAGCATTCTTAAATCCATTCTTTTAAGATCTAAATCAAGTTTTTTAACTTCCTTTTCAACTTTTCTTTTTTCACAAATAAGACGTGATTTTATAGTAGGTAAAAGTAAATTTTTAGAAGGTACCACAATAAGAAATTTAATATTTTTTGGAGGTTCTTCAAGAAGTTTAAGTAAAAAATTTTGTGCTTCTATCCTATAAGAATCCGCCATTAAAACAATAATTTTTTCTTCGGTTTCTGCGATATAGCTTTCTTTTTCAACTGCTCTTGCATCATCAAGTAAAAATTCATTTTGTGGCATAAAAAATCTTAATTTTTTAATACCAAAATTATTAATCATTTCTTCTTTAATACCTAAAAAATCTTCACTGATAATAATCTTACTAATAAACAAAATATTTATCCTAATTGCACCTTGGAAAATAATATTGCATCCAAACTTACATCAAAAAGTTGATATAAACTAATAAGCTTGATATCCAAGTCTTTATCTTTAGAATTTAAATAAAAACTATCTTGTAACTGCTCATCAAAAAGCCACAATAAACTATCATCTCTTGATTTAGCGATTAAAGATTTATTATCAGAAGCACTTCCTATATAAAAATACACATAACCATTAGGAAAAGAAATGTCAAGCAAGTCATTAAGTAAAGCTATATCTTCTGAACTTTGTACTTTCTTCTTGCATAAAGAATTTAACGACACAAAAGGAAGCATAGGACGAGCGGCTTTTGAATTTATATTTTTTAAAAAATACTCTTCATACCAAGATCTTTGCTCATCGCACATTAAGACAAAAGTGCGTCCTTCTAAAAGATATTTAAGTCTTGCAGCCATCAAAGGAGCCCATTCTAAACGACGCGACTCCAACCATGCCATAAAAGCTCCGCCATTACGAATATTTTCAAGAGTAAAGCTTAAAAAATCACTCATTTATTTATCAAGCCCATAGCACTCATGTAGTGCTCTAACTGCAAGTTCTCCGTATTTTTCATGAACTATCATCGAAATTTTTATTTCACTAGTAGAAATCATACCGATATTAATCCCCTCATCAGCTAAAGCTTTAAAAGCCTTGCTTGCCACCCCTGAATGCGACTTCATACCTACACCCACTATGGAAACTTTTACCACAGCACTATCGCTTTCTATGGTTGTTTTTGGACTTAAAATTTTTTGCATAGCATTTTTGACTAATTCAAGTTCATTTTGAGGAACTGTAAAACCTAAATTTGTAGCACCATCAACTCCAACATTTTGTATAATCATATCTACATTAATATTTTCATTTGCTAAAACAGAAAAAATTTCAGCTGCGATTCCAGGTTTATCTTCTACATTTCTTAAAGTCACTCTTGCTTGATTTTTATCTAAAGCAATACCACTTACTAAAGCTTGTTCCATTCCATCTTCCTTTGTTATCATTGTTCCTTCGTTATTGTTAAAACTACTTCTAGTTACTAAGTTAACATTTAATTTTTTTGCAAGCTCTACAGAGCGATTTTGCAAAACTTTTGCACCCAAACTTGCAAGTTCAAGCATTTCTTCATAAGAAATTTTATCCAATTTCTTTGCCTTTGGTTCAATTCTTGGATCTGTTGTATAAACCCCATCAACATCGGTATAAATTTCACACAAATCCGCATTTAAGGCACCTGCTACTGCTACAGCACTTAAATCGCTTCCGCCACGCCCTAAAGTAGTTACATTACCTTCTTCATCTACACCTTGAAAACCCGCTATAACGACTATTTTACCATTTTGAAGTTCTGATTTTATCGCTTTTGTATCAATATGATGAATTCTTGCCTTTGTAAAAACACTATCTGTAATAATTCCTGCTTTTCTCCCAGAAAATGATATAGCGGGATAACCCTTTTCATTTAAAGCAATAGAAACTAAAGCGCTCGTTACACGCTCTCCGCTACTTAAAAGCATATCCATATCTTTACCATTAGGAGTTTTACTAAAATATTCAGCTTGCTCGATAAGAGTATTTGTCACCCCACTCATTGCAGATACTACAACAACAAGTTGATTGCCCTGTTGCGCACTCTGAATAACCCTATTGGCTACTGCTTCGATACGCTCAAGTGTTCCAACGCTTGTTCCACCATATTTTTGAACTATAAGCATTTTAGATATAACCTTTCTCTTCAAAATATTTGATCACTTTAACATAAATATTTTTTTTGAAATGATTAATCATTTCAAAAATTTGTTTAACACTCACAAATTGATAATCATCAAATTCAGGATGCTTGGTATTGATATTGATTGTAGCACTGTGCTTTAAACGCACTAAAAAATATTTTTGAATCTGTCCATCATAAGGATACATTTTTTTAACAATTTTACTTGGAAAATCATAACTCAACCATTCTGGATACTCAGCAATGATTTCAACCTCATCGGTGCCTATTTCTTCTTTTAGTTCTCTAAATAAAGCGTTTTTGACACTTTCACCTTTATCAATACCTCCTTGTGGAAATTGCCAAATATTATCCATATCACTTCTTCTAGCTATAAAAATCTTACACTCAAAAGGATAAGAACTTGACAAAATAACAGCTGCAACATTTGGTCTATAATTTTTCTCGTTTTCCACAATATTTTTCCTTAATTTAAAGGAAATAATTTTAACCTAAATCAAATCAAATTTTTATTAAAATACATTAAAAAAATTTAATAAAATATTTTAGGGTTTTTATGCATTTTTATATCCATATTCCATTTTGTGAAAGCAAATGTAATTATTGTGCTTTTACAAGTTTGAAAAAAAATGATTATGAAAAAGCCTATTTTAAGGCTTTAAAAGAAGATATTGTTTTTCAATTAAAACAATTTAACATTCAATCAAATCAAATTAAAACCTTATTCATAGGCGGAGGAACACCAAGTTGTGTTGATGCGTATAATTATGAAGATATTTTTAAAATTTTATATCCTTTACTAGATAAAAATGTAGAAATTTCATGCGAAGCTAATCCCAACTCAGCAACATTAAATTGGCTTAAAAATATGAAAAATCTAGGAGTTAATCGCATTTCTTTTGGAGCTCAAAGTTTTCATCCTAAAAAACTTCACTTTCTTGGAAGAATTCATAATCAAGAAATGATTATCAAAGCATTAGAAAACGCAAATAAAGTAGGTTTTAAAAATATCAATTTAGATCTTATTTATGATACAAAATTAGACAATAAAAAAATGCTTGAATTTGAACTCTTATACTTAAAACAAATCAAGGCTTTAATCACACACCTTAGTGCTTATAATTTAACCATAGAATCAAACACAGCCTTTGCCAAAAAAGAACACTTTAAAAAAAATGCTCCTAATTTAATGAAATTTTTCATCAAACAACTCCTAGAGCTTGACTTTTTTCAATATGAAATCAGTAATTTTTCAAAAACCAAAGCCCAAATTTGCAAACATAATCTTGCTTATTGGCAAGGAAAAAACTACCTAGCTTGTGGATTAAGTGCGGTAGGATTTTATGAAAACAAGCGTTTTTATACAGCAAAAAATTTAAAAAATTACATAGAAAATCCCACTTTTAGATCTATAGAGCAGCTAAGTTTTAAAGACTTGAATTTAGAACACCTATTTTTAGGACTTAGAAGTATAGTAGGGATTGATAAAACAAAACTCAATCAATGGCAAAAAGACAAAATAAATATATTATTAAAAGAAAAAAAACTTTTTTACAAAAATAAAAGATATTTTAATCCTAATTTTCTCATTAGCGATGAGCTTGCTTTATATCTCTCATCTTAAATTTAAGTTTTTTAAGTAAAATATTTATTTAAAATATCAAATCAAAGAGTAACGATTAATGAGTTTTGGTGAAATTATAGTTATTTTAGTTGTAGCGATTTTAGTCTTAGGGCCTGATAAACTTCCAGAAGCTATAGTACAAATAGCAAAAATTCTAAAAGCTGTAAAACGCAACATAGATGATGCAAAATCAAGCATAGAAAAAGAAATACGCATCAATGACTTAAAAGAAGAAGCTAAGAAATACAAAGATGAATTTTCAAGCACTAATGAAAACATACGCAAAAAACTCAGTTTTGAAGAATTTGATGACCTTAAAAGAGATATTTTAGATAAAACAAAGGTAGATTTAACCTTTGATAGCAGAGATGATAACACAAAAAATAACCTTAGCGGACAAAATTTAAATACAGAAGAAAAACCAAATCTTAGCAAATTAGAAACACAAGATAAAACGGAAAAATAAATGTTTGAAGAATTAAGACCTCATTTAATAGAACTTAGAAAACGCCTTTTTATAAGCGTTGCTTGCATTGTAGTTATGTTTATTGTATGTTTTGCTCTACGAAGCTATATCTTAGATATTCTAAAAGCTCCACTTATAGCTGTTTTGCCCGAAGTAGCCAAACATGTGAATGTAATTGAAGTACAAGAAGCCTTATTTACTGCAATGAAAGTTAGTTTTTTTGCGGCCTTTATCTTTTCTTTACCTGTAATTTTTTGGCAATTTTGGAAATTTGTAGCTCCGGGACTTTACGATAATGAAAAACGCCTTGTGGTGCCTTTTGTTAGCTTTGCAAGCATTATGTTCGCCTTAGGGGCTTGTTTTTGCTATTTTGTTGTAGTGCCTTTGGCTTTTAAATTTTTGATTAATTTTGGTTTAAATGAAGATTTTAATCCTGTGATTACCATAGGAACTTATGTAGATTTCTTTACAAAAGTTGTTGTGGCTTTTGGTTTAGCTTTTGAAATGCCTGTAATTGCCTTTTTCTTTGCTAAAATCGGGCTTATAGATGATAGTTTTTTAAAACGCCATTTTCGCATAGCTGTTTTAGTTATTTTTGTTTTTTCAGCCTTTATGACTCCACCTGATGTTTTATCTCAATTTTTAATGGCAGGACCACTTTGTGGACTTTATGGACTTTCTATTTTAATTGTTCAAAAGGTAAATCCTGCCCCAAAAGATAAAGAAAGCGATGAATAAAGACTTACTTCTTTCAAGCTATGATTACACTCTAGCTAACGAACTCATAGCCAACTATCCTACAAATCCAAAAGAAGATGCTAGGCTTTTGGTTTTTGATCGCAAAAACAAAGAAATTTTTCACACTACTTTTAAAAATTTACAAGACTTTTTACCCAACTGCGCGATTTTTTTCAATGATACTAAAGTTATTAAAGCAAGAATTTATGGCAATAAAGCAAGCGGAGGGAAAATAGAGCTTTTCTTGCATCAACCTTTTTTAAATTCTCACAATCCACTTTTTCTAGCTCAAATTAAAGGGCGTGTTAAAAAAGATGAAATCTTATATTTTAAAGAGGATTTAAAAGCGCGCGTTGTAGAACTTTTAGATGATGGTCTTCGAAAAGTTCAATTTTTTCAAAATGATAAAACCTTAGACACCTCAAATCTTTACAACCTGCTTGACAAGATAGGACATATACCCTTGCCTCCTTATATTAAAAGGGAGGATGAAAAAAGTGATTTGAAAGATTATCAAAGTATCTTTGCAAAAAATTTAGGCGCGGTAGCTGCTCCAACTGCAAGTTTACATTTTAGTGAGACTATGCTTGAAAATTTAAGAAAAAAACACGAAATTTATCATTTAACCTTACATGTAGGAGCTGGAACCTTTAAAAGCGTGGAATGTGAAAATATACAAGAACATAAAATGCATAGCGAATTTTTTAATATTCCGCAGCAAGCATGTGAAATTATAGATTCAAAACAAGCTATTTTAGGCGTAGGAACAACGGTAACAAGAACTATAGAATATTACGCAAGAACTAAAACAAAAAATGGTTTTTGTGATCTTTTTTTACACCCGCAAAATCCACCTATAAGACAAAATCATCTTTTGACCAATTTTCATTTACCAAAATCTACTCTTATCATGCTAGTTTCAGCTTTTATCGGTAGAGAACAGTGTTTAAAACTTTATGAACTTGCCCTAAAAGAAAAATATCGCTTTTACTCTTATGGCGATGCGATGCTAATCTTGTGATTTTTCTTTAAAATTTATTGCTATTTTAGCTTGAAGTTTTAGCCAATCTTTTTGAAGCATGATAGGAAAACCACCATAAACGCGCCCGCCTTCTAAATTTTTACTCACACCGCCTCTTGCAGCTATAGTACTAAAATCGCCTATTTTTAAATGTCCACTCGTTGCACTTTGACCACCCATAATAACATTGCGTCCTAACTCACTTGAACCTGAAATTCCAGTTTGTGCTACAATGATACAATTTTGACCTATATTGCAATTATGTCCGATTTGAACTAGATTGTCTACCTTAGTGCCTGCTTTGATAATAGTACTATCAAAAACTGCTCTATCTATAGTTGTACAAGCCCCCACTTCTACAAAATCTTCTAAAATCACATTGCCATTATGATAAATTTTATAATGTTCGCCGTTTTTATTGTGCGCATAACCAAAACCATCGCTTCCTATTACACAATTGGCAAGCAAATGACATTTTTTACCTATTTTAGTGTCATTATAAATCACTACATTAGGATGGATAATACTCTCATCACCAATGCTGACATTATCGCCTATATAAGCTCCTGCCATAATGATTACATTATCACCTATATTTACATTATCACCTATATAGACATTAGGCATAATTCTTGCGCTTTTTGCGATATTTTGCACTTTTTCTTTAGCTGTGCTTATCAAAGGCTTAGCAAAAAGCTTGCTTAAAAAAGCAAAATTCAAATGTGGATTTTGAGTAATCAAAGCTTTAGTGTCCTTAGGTACTAAATTTTCATATTCTTTAGATACTAAAATAGCAGCAGCTCCTGTGTGAGGTATATCTTTGGTATTTTTCTCACCATCACAATAAGTAAGCTCTGTAAAATTTGCTTTCAATAAAGAATTTAAAGCACTGATTTCTATATCCTCACCTTTATACTCTAAGCTTAAAAATTCTGCTATTTCACTTAATTTCATTTAATCTCCATCAAAACAGATCCACTGCGAACTATATCACTAGGATTGTATTTTTTAATTGTTTTTAAAAAATTATCAATGCGATTTGCATCATCAGCAACCATTAAAAACAAAAAATTCTCATTACTATTTACAATAGTACCATTATAAGCTTTCAAAACGGCATCAAGTCCACCTAAATTTTCATTTAAAGGAATTTTCACCAAAGCCATTTCTTTGTCAATAAATTCTTCACTTTCTATCACTTTATAAGTAGGAATAAGCTTATGAAGTTGTTTGACTATCTGCTCAAAAGTTCTTTCATTTCCTGAAGTGACTATATTAATACGCGAAAATTCTTTATTTTCCAAAGGTGCTACTGTGAGCGAGTCAATATTATAACCTCTTCCTGAAAAAAGTCCTACTATACGAGATAAAACCCCATGCTCATTTAAAACAATTACCGATAAAACCCTTCTCATTGTCTATCCTTTGCCTTTGGTAAAATCATATTATAAATCGCACTTCCTGCAGGCACCATAGGTAAAACATCTTCAAAGCGATCAATTTTTACATTTAAAAGAGAGGTTTTATCACTTTTTAAAGCTTGGTTAAAAGCTTGAATGAATTCTTCTTTGCTTGAAATTTCATAACCTTCGCAACCAAAGCCTTGAGCAATTTTGATAAAATCAGGCTGAGTGCTTAAATCTGTTTGTGAAAAATGCTCTTTATAAAACATACTTTGCCATTGTCTTACCATACCTAAAAAGGCATTATTTAAAATAATATTTATAGTTTTTATACCATACTCACGAGCAGTCATAAGCTCTTGGATATTCATTAAAACCGATCCATCACCTACGAAATTAATCACCACTTCTTCATCCACAGCAAGCTTTGCACCCAAAGCAGCAGGCAAAGAATATCCCATAGTTCCTTGCCCTCCACTTGTTGCAAGCTGTCTTGGATAATTAAAAGGATAAAACTGTGCTACCCACATTTGATGCTGACCCACATCGGTAATAATCCTTGCATCAGGAGCCATCTTCGCACATTCTTCAATCACCCATTGCGGTTTTAAAACTTCATTGCTATCTTCATAAGAAAGTGGATAAAGTTCATTATAACGCTTTAAAGTTTCGTGCCATTCTTTAAAAGTTGTGTTGAAATTTTCCTTTTTAAGCTCTTCTAAAAGCTCTTTAAGAACTTCTTTAATATCTCCTACTATAGGATAATGCGCATTGATAATCTTTGAAATAGAACTAGGATCAATATCAACATGAACTATAGTCGCATGTTTGGCAAATTCACTTGTTTTTCCTGTAATCCTATCATCAAATCTCGCTCCTACACTCACAAGCAAATCACACTCACTTAAAGCCATATTAGCAGCATAGCTTCCATGCATGCCTGCCATTTTGAGATTAAAAACATCATCACTTCTTAAAGTTCCAAGCGCCATCAAGGTTTCAACTGCTGGAATTTTTGTAAATTTTACAAGCTCTCTGATTTGCTCACTTGCATTAGAACTGATACAACCTCCACCCAAGTAAAATAAAGGTCTTTTTGCTTCTTTTAAAAGCTCTGCAAATTTTTTAATTTGCTTTGAGTTACCCTTATAAACAGGCTTATAAGTTTTCATAGAAATTTCTTTAGGATATTCCCAAAGTCCTAAAGTTGCACTTACATCTTTTGGCACATCTATATGCACAGGCCCAGGTCTACCACTTCTTGCTATATAAAAAGCCTCTTTTAAAATGCGTGGAAACTCTTCTATGCAAGTAACTAAATAATTATGCTTTACACAAGGTCTTGAAATACCTACTGCATCAATTTCTTGAAAAGCATCTGTACCAATAAGAGAATTTGCCACCTGCCCTGAAATCAATATTAAAGGGATAGAATCACTATAAGCCGTAGCTAGGCCTGTAATAGTATTTGTAAAACCTGGTCCGCTTGTAACTATAGCTACGCCCACTTCTCCGCTCATTCTTGCGTAAGCATCAGCAGCATGCAAAGCCGCTTGTTCATGACGCACTAAAATATGTTTAAAATACTTTTGATTGTAAATTTCATCATAAATATTAAGCGCAGCGCCTCCAGGATAGCCAAAAACAATTTTAACATTTTCTTCTTTTAAAGCCTCGCAAATCATTGCTGAACCGCTTAACTCTTTCATAATAACACTCCAAAAAATTATTGTAAAAGCTCTTTAAGTGCTAAATTAAGTCTTTTACCATCAACACTCGCACCTAATTTTATTTTAGCTTCTTTCATCACCAAACCTTGTTCTTTTAGTGAACTTACGCCCAATTCTTCTATAAGTTGTTTTAAGGCTAAAGTTAACTCCTCATCACTTAGTTGTTTAGGCAGATAAATTTCAAAAAGACTTATTTCATTTTGTTCTTTTTGTGCTAAATCTTCACGATTTGCCTTAAGATAAAGTTCGATTGCGTCTTTACGTTTTTTGATTTCACTTGCAATAATTTTATAAATTCTTTCATTATCTAATTCTATTCTTTCATCCACTTCTATTTGCTTAAAAGCTGCATTTAAAGTTCTTAAACTATCTCTTTTAAAATCATCTTTTTGTTTCATTGCCTCTTTGATATCGTTTAAAATTTGTTCTTTTAAAGTCATTTTTTTCCTTTTTAGTTAAAATTACAAGCTTTAAGATTTAAACCAAAACCTTCTAAGCCTATATAGTCTTTATCACAACTTTGAGATAAAAGTTTAATTTCTTCTATACCAAAATATCTTAAAATCTGCGCTCCTATACCATAGTTTTTGTATTGAGTGGTACTGGATTTTTCTCCTTGCATGAAAACTATAACGCCACCATTTTCACTAAGAAATTTGATTTGCTCTAAAAGTTTTGAAAATTTATCTGAAGTTAAAAGCTCAAAATCACTACCACTGATATGAAATTTAACATTTTCACATTTTTTGATATCTTTAAAGCAAAAAGCTATGTGTTGGGTTTGATTATGATCGCTAAAGATAAATTTTTCTGCTTTAAAGCCTGCTAAAACACTTTGACTTTTTTCTTCAAGCTTAATAAGGCTTTCATGTTTTAGGCGATACTCTATAAGATCACTTACGGCTATCATGTTTAAATCATGCTTTTGGCAAAAAAATTCTAGATCTTCTCTTCTTGCCATATCTCCATCATCTTTTACGATTTCACAAATCACACAAGCACCTTTTAATCCTGCTAATTTACAAAGATCAACCGTACCTTCTGTATGACCTGTGCGTTCTAAAACTCCGCCTTTTTTTGCGATTAAAGGATTGATATGTCCTGGTCTTACAAAATCACTCGCTTTAGCATTATCATCAGCAAAAATTTGTATAGTCATATTTCTTTCATAAGCACTAACTCCCGTTGTAGCATCTTTTGCATCTACGGTTATGGTAAAAGCGGTTTCGTGGTTTGAAGTATTTTTAGGCACCATTAAAGGAAGTTCAAATTTTTTTGCCAAAGTTTCATCTAAAGCTACGCAAACCACACCACGAGCTTCTTTTATCATGAAATTTACTTTTTCTTGAGTGCTAAATTGCGCAGGAAAGATTAAATCGCCTTCATTTTCTCTATCTTCTGCATCTACCATTACAAGCATTTTCCCTGCTTGTAAATCCCTAATCGCTTGTTCTACGCTAACAAATTTCATTTTTATTTCCTTAAAATTTTTAAAATTATAACTTAAATTGCTTGACAAATAAATTAAAATTCACTATAATTACACTTTTAAAAAAATATTTATTGGGGTATCGCCAAGCGGTAAGGCAACAGGTTTTGGTCCTGTCATTCAGGGGTTCGAATCCCTTTACCCCATCCACTTCTTATTTTATATTTCAAATATCTTATATGCCGCGAAGTAGAGCAGTGGTTAGCTCGTCGGGCTCATAACCCGAAGGTCGGGAGTTCAAATCTCCCCTTCGCAACCAAATGTATTAATCTTCAATCCTCTTCACTTCTTTTTAATTGTATTAAAATAATTTAAAATGATTGTATTGTTATAATCTTAGCTGAGTTTTTAAAATACTTTAAAAGAATGATTGCAATCTAAAAAGAGTTTAACAACCTTAAAAACATCCATCCCAATAATTTTAAAATTATCAGGATGAAATTTTTAACAAGTAGGAGAGTAAAAACTAATTAAACTAAGGTATGATCTTTTATAAGATTACCAAAGATAATTAAACTGAGCAAATCCTGTATGGGTATTGCCATCTTTATCAAACATTCCATTATAGTTTAAACTAAAATAGAAAGCTTCATTAACAGGAACGATAAAAGAAGTGCTTACAAATTTTTGTATTCTTGGTAAATCAAACTCATCACTTACTTTTATATTTCCAAATCTAGCCTCAGCTTCTACTTTAGGATTGATATTAAACTTAGCTCCAAGTTCTACTGAAGTTTTTAAATTAGGCAACCAATCTCTAAACCAAGTAA